>CAZSXD010000185.1:0-1519 GCA_964611075.1 uncultured bacterium | reverse complement strand
CCACCTGATCCGGCCGGACTACGCGCAGTTCTTCCCGTTCGCTTTCTTCTTCACCATAGTGCACGTTTCGGCCCTGATGCTCGCGTCGGTCCCGGACATCAATCTGAGGGTCTTCGTCACGGCGGCGGTATATATCGCTGCGGTGATCACGGGCCTTTTCATCCTCTTATGGGAGTGATGCTGTGGACCTGGTAAAAAAAGTGGTGACCTGGGCAAGGACGAAGTCTCCCTGGGTGCTCCATTTCAACACGGGAGCGTGCAACGCCTGCGACATTGAGATAGTCGCGACACTTACGCCGCTCTATGACCTTGAAAGGTTCGGTGTTCTTTTCAAGGGCACCCCTCGGCATGCGGACATCCTTCTCTGCTCCGGTCCCGTGACGCGGCAGGTGGGCGACCGGCTTGTCAGGATCTACGAGCAGATGGTGCAGCCCAAGTTCGTCGTGGCGGTGGGGACGTGCGCCACGAGCGGCGGCGTGTTCAAGGGCTGCTATAACGTGAGATCCGGCATCGACAAGGTGATCCCGGTATCGGCGTACATTCCGGGCTGTCCCGCTTCGCCGAAAGCCATAATCGACGGGGTCACGAAGCTTCTCGCGAAGCTTGAGGAGGGGGAGGGATGAGCGTCGAGGAAGATATCAAACAGAAGCTGCTCTCCAGGTTCGGCCTTGACGGGGATTCGGCCAGGATACAGAGGGTCCGCCGTATATCGGCGCAGATAGACTATCCCAGGTTCAGGCAGGCGCTCGAATATGCTGTCAGGGAGCTTGACTTCCCGATGCTCTGCACGATCACCGGCCTTGATGAAGGGGAGAACTTCTCGTTCATATATCATCTGGGCCGGGAAGACGGGGTGATCCTCAATCTCAAGACCGGGATCCCGAAGGGCGACCCGAGACTCAAGACCATCACCGATTTTTTCCCGAACGCGGAGATCTATGAGAGGGAGATAGCGGACCTTCTGGGCGTAAAAGTTGAAGGCTTGCCTCCCGGCCACAGGTATCCTCTCACGGACGACTGGCCTGCGGGGGAATATCCGCTCAGGAAGGACTGGAAGATGAAAGAAGAGGGGACGCAGAATGGTTGATCTCGGCGGCAACGAAGAATTCAAGATACCGATGGGTCCGCAGCATCCGGCGCTCAAGGAGCCGGCGAGCTTCAGCATCGCGCTCAGGGGCGAAAGGATAAAGGGCGTTGAGATAAGGCTCGGCTACAACCACAGGGGCATCGAGAAGGCCTGCGAGGAAAGGACATATATCCAGGACGTTTATCTCATAGAAAGGATATGCGGCATATGCTCCCATGCCCATTCAACCTGCTTCGTTCAGGCGGTGGAGGAGATAGCGGGACTGGAGGTCCCGAAAAGGGCGAAGTACATACGCTCGATCATCGGGGAGATGGAGCGCGTGCACAGCCACCTTCTCTGGCTCGGCGTCGCCGGCCATGAGATAGGTTTTGACACTTTGTTGATGTACACGTGGCGCGACAGGGAGATCGTCCTGGACATCCTTGCTTCAAT
>CAZSXD010000184.1:0-1541 GCA_964611075.1 uncultured bacterium | reverse complement strand
TGACGACCTCGTCCTCAAGCCCGATGAAGGCGTTGGCCCTCTTAAGAAGGCTTTCTACCACTGCCGATCATCTCCTTTTACGGAACTTTCGGTCCTTTGTGCGCGATCCCGAATATGGCACTGCCGATCCTTACAAGGTTCGAACCTTCTTCGATGGCGATCTCAAAGTCATCTGACATCCCCATCGATAGATATTTTAGCTCAACGCGGGGCAAATTCAACTCTTTTATTGGATCGAAGAGGCGCTTAAGCCCGCGGAAGCTTTCCCTCACCCTAGCCTCGTCCCCTGTCAGGGGGCCGACGGTCATGAGCCCGGTAAGCCTGATGTTCGGAAGACCCGAAACATAACGCGCCAGATCGACAGCTCCGCCGTGCGCAACACCGAACTTGCTCTCTTCGCCTGAAGTGTTCACCTCGATCATGACATCGAGGATATTTGAAGTCTTGTCCGATATCTCTTTTGCCAAATGTGCGCTGTCGACGGATTGGATGACAGAGAATATATCCAGCGCCTTTTTAACCTTGTTCGTCTGCAGATGCCCGAACATGTGCCATTTGACAGGAAAGTCTTTCAGGGCATCGAACTTCGACGCGGCTTCCTGGACCCTGTTCTCTCCTATGTCGGTGATGCCGGCTTTGACCGCTTCGATGATCATTTCGGCTGGAACATCCTTTG
Source organism: uncultured bacterium (assembly GCA_964611075.1). Classification (GTDB taxonomy): domain Bacteria; phylum Margulisbacteria; class WOR-1; order CAVSGV01; family CAVSGV01; genus CAZSXD01. The sequence goes on along the minus strand of CAZSXD010000184.1, from coordinate 865 downwards.
TGGCGGCAACAAGCTTGATGTCCGATCCACTCCTGCCAGCTTTCTTCGCGGCGGTCTCGATCCTTTGCCTGACAGATATGATGTTCCCCTGTATCGACATCGCATAACAGTATACATCAAATATGGTATAATTCCTTTGATGAAAAAGCTCATGATCGCTGTAATTATCGCGGCTTTCACGGCCGCCTGCATTTTTGCCGTCGCGGAAATAAGACCGGAAAAGAAGTTCGAGTACTATCACATGAAGATCCGTGTCAAGGAGCTGCTCAAGAAGCCGATCCCCGATTCGGAACCCGCGTTCGTTTTCCCGATAGAGATCGCGCTGACCGGGGTTTCAAAGGACAGGAACTGGTTCCGTTTCAGGGTTTCCTATGACCTGGTGTTCTTCGGGAAATATGATTTCGAAGGCTGGTGCAATGTCGATCCCTGGAAGCCGTTCGAAAAGAAAGCCACCCCGGAAGTCATCGAACTTGAATGATCATTTGAACGACTTGATCTCTGCGTTTATGTCGGCGATGGTCTGCCTGGAGCTTTTAATGGCCTTGGCGATCTCCTTAACTTGTGAACTGCCGGCGATGTTGTCTTCCTTCTTCTCGATGAGCTCATAGACCCTTTTCCCCAGCTCCCCGTACGCCCTGTTGATCTTGTTCTCCTCCATCACGATCTTGACCTTGAGCGAGGCGACCCTCGCCCCCCTCTGGGTCCTGTCGGCGGCGGAAGAGAAGATACCTTTCGCCGTTTCACCCATTTCAAGCATTTTCTTCTTCGTTTCATCCCAGTCGAACATATTACCACCCCTTAAGGCCTTGCATTATACCACAGGTTTACTCCGGGGCCGCCAGGAAATTCTTGTAATCCTGGAGGT
>CAZSXD010000183.1:0-1551 GCA_964611075.1 uncultured bacterium | reverse complement strand
ACTTGAGGCTCAATATCTGGACAGCAAGGATAGCTGCGTTCTTGGCTCCGCCGATGGCGACACTTGCGACCGGGACTCCCGGCGGCATCTGAACGATGGAATACAGGGCGTCAAAGCCACCCAGGCCTTTTGATTCAAGCGGAACGCCTATGACAGGAAGGACCGTATGTGAAGCTATTACCCCCGGAAGATGGGCGGCCATTCCAGCCGCGGCGATAATGAGGTCGTATTTCGAGTCCGCAGCCGACGCGATCTTCATCACCTCTTTCGGCTTCCTGTGCGCCGAAGCAACAATGACATCGAACGGGACCTTGAAGTCTCTGAGCAGTTTCTTCGTGCCCTCAAGCTGGGGCAGGTCCGACTCGCTTCCTAGTATGATAAGGACTTTCATTACGGCGTCACCGTCATTATCTTCCTTGCGATCTCAGGGTACTTTGCGACGAACATGAGTTCTCTTTTTGTGAGCGGCTTCTGCGTATGGACGTTCGCGTACCTCGCGAGTTCAAGTACCTTCTCGGCTTCCGCGTCATCCTTGAACTCGACCTCCAGCTTACCGTAAACGTTCCTGAAGCCCTTTATCCCGCTGTATTCGCCCACCGTGATGAGGCGGCCGGTGTCCACAAGCTCCGGCTGGCCCCTGCCCAGCTCTTCGAACTCGTAGAGCTCATAGTTCCTTCGATCTTTCAGGGCCCCGTCAGCATGTATGCCGGATTCGTGGGCGAAAGCGTTGGCCCCGACGCCGACCTGGTTTATGGGGATCGGGATCCTGAAAGCGTAGGAAGCGTAATTCGCGATCTCCCATGACTTTGAAAGGTCAACACCTTCCGGATAATAACCTTTGCCGTTAAGCCCGCTTGAATATTTCAAGGCCAGCAGGACAGAAAGCATGTCCGCGTTCCCCGCCCTTTCGCCGACGCCGTTGACAGTGGTATTGATGTACGCATCCTGTCCGGCATCGACAGCTCCCCTGGCGCCCTCCACCGAACACGCCACGCCCATTCCCAGGTCGTTGTGGCAGTGGAGTTCAACGGGCATTTTGATGCTTTTGGCCAGCTCAAATATCCTGTCGTATATGGTCTTCGGATCATCAGCCCCGAGGGTGTCGCAGTATCTCATGCGCTTCGCCCCGACCGCCTTTGCCGCAATGCCAAATTCGATAAGGAACTTCATGTCCGACCTCGAAGCATCCTCGGCGTTGACGCCGACGGTCTCGGCGCCGTAGTTATAGGCCGCTTTGACCGCTTCGGTCATCTTGCCGATGACCTCGGATTTGCTCATCTTGCCGAGGAACTTGCTCTCCAGCATTATGTCCGAAGTGGATATCGAAAGATTGAGGTGCTTTATCTTCGGGACCAGCTTGTAGGCCAGGTCGACGTCCCTCTTTATCGCGCGGCACCATCCTTCAAGTCTGATCGGCTTGAGCACTCCCATTTCGGCGAGTTCGATGTTCGCGTTAAGGTAATTCTTTTCGTGATGGGTGAAAGGGAATCCGAACTCCGCCTGGAAAATGCCCATTTCATTGAGCATCATGTTGATGATGGTCTTCTCAAG
>CAZSXD010000182.1:0-1564 GCA_964611075.1 uncultured bacterium | reverse complement strand
TTCGACCTTCGGGAACACGGTCCTGTATAAGCTCACGAAGATCATGAAGGTAGTCATCCATATTATTATCCCGAAAAGATAAATGTTCTTCACCGCTTCAGGTCGATACGAGGATAACATCAGACAGATCAATAATGCCAGAAGGATGACGACCAGCACGACTGAAAGCGAAAAGCCCGCGGGGACATTGAAAAGCATTAATGTTGCGATGCCCGATAAGAGGACCAAGGCCAGGGCCAGGACGATACCATCGAACACGTTCACCTGATCGAAACAGCTTTTGAAGTAATCCATTTTATTCCCCCTCCTTTGCCTATGCCTTATTGTATGATAGAATCGACGGAATGTTAAGCATCATTGTTCCTACGTATAATGAAAGCAAGAACATTGAAACGCTGCTCGGCAAGATATTTACCGCTCTGAAGCCGAATTACATCGAATATGAGGTTGTCATCGTCGACGACAACTCGCCGGACGGCACCGCACAGATCGCAGAAGCCCTGAAATCGAAATTCGACATCAGGGTGGTCAGGCGCCCGAAGAAGATCAGCCTCTCATCCGCCGTCATCAACGGCTTCAAGGTGGCAAGAGGCGATATCCTGTGCATCATGGATGCGGACCTGAGCCATCCCCCCGAAGCATTGCCGCAGATGTTCAAGGAGGTCCAGGCAGGGGCCGACATCGTGATAGGAAGCCGGTGTGTGGCCGAAGGCGGCGCCACCAACTGGCCGTGGTTCCGGCGCTTCGGCTCAAAGTTCGCGCAGGCGCTCGCAAAGCCGCTCACAAAGGTCAATGACAACACATCCGGCTTTTTCATGCTGAAAAGATCCGTGATAGAAGGGGTGGACATCAATCCAATAGGCTTCAAGATCCTTCTTGAGGTACTGGTCAAAGGCAGTTACGGTGAGGTCAAAGAAGTGCCGATAGTTTTCAACGACCGCGAAGGAGGGAAGAGCAAGCTCGGCTCCCGGCAGGTCATTGAATATCTCAAGCAGCTGGCTATACTGTATCTGGGCGTTTTAACAGGCAGGATAAAAAGAAAGCAGGTATAAAACATGGTCAATTTAATGCTTCTTGTCGTCTCGATCTCTCTTGCCGTGGTCGGGCAGATGCTCATGAAAGCGGGCATGATGACCATCGGGAAGTTCCCCGTGAGCCAGCTGTTATCCATGCTTTTCACGATCATATTCAATCCCTTTGTTTTTGCGGGGGTGGCATGTTTCGGCGTCAGTTCCATCTTCTGGCTCGTGGTCCTGTCAAGGTTCGAGCTGAGCATGGTATATCCGCTTGTAAGCCTCGGCTACATCGCCGTTGCCCTGCTTTCTTCGATATTCTTCAACGAAAGCGTGACGATTGTCAGGTGGATAGGGATAATCACGATCTGTGTAGGGGTCTTTTTTATTTCCAGAAGCTGAGGGTCAATCCTTCTTGTAGTACTTCGTGAAGTCCTCGGGCTTGAGGTTACTGATGAACTCCTTGAATTTCTTGGTCTCTTCCGCGTCCTTTTCGGCGTTGACCAGCTTTGCCTGCATCATGACGACCTCGGAAACGAATATTGGCGCGC
>CAZSXD010000181.1:0-1596 GCA_964611075.1 uncultured bacterium | reverse complement strand
CAGAAAATTATCCGCATCATGCAGAGCGAATCGTTCGGCGACATTTTCATCTTGGGGCCGGAGGAGGCGTAAGGGATGCCCGAAGAGATCGAGATAAGCTACCCGAGGCTCAAGAACATCCTTGAATCACTGCTTTTCATAACGAAAAAGCCCGTTACGCTCGACGAGCTGGCCTCGGTCCTCCATGTCGACAGGCAGCTCATCGAAAGATCGGTATACGATCTGCTTGTTGAGTACGAGGGGAGGGGCATACACATCGCGAAGTTCGCAGGCGGATACCAGATGGTCACGAATCCTCGGAATGTCGAATTCGTGGACAATCTCCTTCACTCCCCGATCCTTACTACCCTGTCGAACGCCGCCCTCGAAACCCTTGCGGTGATCGCCTACAAGCAGCCTGTGACGAAACTGACGATCGAGAACATCAGGGGCGTGAACAGCGACGGTGTCGTGGATACGCTCATTGAAAAGAGGTTGATCATGGAATTGGGACGCAGCGAAGCCGTGGGAAGGCCCATCCTTTACGGGACGACGGTCGAGTTCCTGAGGCATTTCGGCCTCAAGGACCTGAACGACCTTGCCCCGCTGCCCACGGACGAGATCTCAGCTTTCAAGGAGGGTTCCATTCTGCTTCCCGAAAAGCAGGAGCAGAAGGAGGAAGTCGTTTGAGCATAGGCGATGTACTGAGAACGGCAAGGGAGGAGAAGGGGCTTTCGATCCCCGAGGTCTCGAGCAGGATAAGGGTAAGCAAGAAATATCTGCAGGCCGTCGAGGACGGCAATTTCCTTCTCATACCTTCGCTTGTCTATGCGAAGGGATTCGTGAAAGCATACGGCGAGTTCCTCGGCCTCGATCCCAAGCCTCTGATCTCCGAACTGCTTGAAAGGTACAGGACAAGAGAGGAGCCTGACAAGCGCGAGGCGAAAGAGCCGCGCCCAAGCATCAGGATGCCCGAGATCAAAATATCCCTCTCTACCAGGCATTATATTTATGCTGCCTTGTTCCTTCTAGTTGCCGGCATAGTGCTGATCGAAATTTCGGTGCCGAGGGAAGCCGGCCCGCAGAAACACGCGGCGGTGGTGACACCCGAAGCGGTACAGGCCGAAAAACTAAAGGCTGCGGTCCAGCTCCCGCCCGTTCCGCAAGTCCTGCCCGATAAAAAGCCGGGGGTCAAGATAACCGGGGCTTCCAGCTCGAACGTACAGGTGTTCTCCGACGGCGTTCAGGTATACAACGGCTTGCTTGACCGCGGCAGATGGGCGATATACAGGGGGAAAGAGATCCGCGTGAAGGCCGAGAACGGCGGGGCCGTAAGGATTAGCCTGAACGGCAAAGAGCTGGGACTGATGGGGGAGGAAGGCAAACCAGCCGAATTCGTCTATTATCCCTACAAGTGAGCACCACAGAAACGCATATATTCGAGGTCTTTTCTTCCATCCAGGGAGAGGGCATCCGCATCGGCGAGCGCCAGATCTTTATCAGATTCCTGATGTGCAACCTGAACTGCGCTTACTGTGATTCCAAAGAAAGCCTGATCCCGCAGAAGACCTTCAGGGTCGAGGAAACCCCCGGGAAACGGGATTTCAAGATATACAA
>CAZSXD010000180.1:0-1603 GCA_964611075.1 uncultured bacterium | reverse complement strand
CTTCATGCCGTTCTGGATAGCAAGCGCCGCCTCGCCCAATATCTCAGTTGCATATCCTCCGACTATGTGGCAGCCGATGACCTTACCGCTCTTGTCCGTTATGATCTTGATCATTCCGTCCCTCTCGTCCTCTATGAGGGACTTAGAAGAAGCCCTGAACGGAGAACGGCCGATCTTGATGCCGTCAGCTCCGAATTTCGATACAGCTTGCTCCTCCGTCAATCCCACTGCCGCAACACCCGGATCGGAATAGATGCACCGGGGCACGGCATGATAATCCATTTTCATGTTCCCGCCGCATGCGTTCTCCGCGGCGACGCGCCCCTCCATCCCGGCGGTGTGGGCGAACATGTATGGGCCCGCGATGTCGCCGACCGCGTACACGCCCTTGATATTCGTTTCCATTTTCTCATTGACGAGCACTTTGCCCTTTTCAAGCTTCAGTCCCGCATCAGCGAAGTCCTCGGTATTGAGTTGTCTACCGATCGATATAAGGACAATATCGAACTGCGAAGCATCCTTGAGCGTTTCGCCGCACCTGATGGCGATGCCCTTCTTGGTGAGAGATTCGTGCAGATTCTTCGATATTTCAGCGTCTTCAAGAGGAAGGATCCTGGGCATGAGCTCGAACACCGTGACTTTTGCGCCTATCTCGTTGAAGATGCAGGCGAGCTCTATTCCCATTGCGCCTGCTCCCACGACGCCTAGAGTTTTCGGGACAGCCCTCAGTTCCAGTATCCCGTCGCTCGAGAATATCTTTTTCTCGTCGATAACAAAACCAGGCAGGTTGCCAACCTTCGAACCCGTTGCAAGGATCACTTTGCCTGCTTCCATCCTTTTACCGTTCACTTCAACTGAATTCGGGCCGCTGAATTTCGCTTCGCCTTTGATCAGGTCGATATTGTTACCCTTGAAAAGATATTCAAGCCCCTTGCGCAGTTGATTCACTATCCGGTCCTTCCTGTCGATGACCTTTGAAAGTTCGATGGAGGGACTCGAAACGCTTATGCCGAACTGGTCCGCCTTCTTTATTTTTGAGAAGAGCTTGGCGCTGGCGTGGAGGGTCTTCGTGGGAATGCAGCCCGTGTTAAGGCAAGTGCCGCCGACATCGCCCTTTTCGATCAATGCGACTTTTTTGCCGAGCTGGGCGCATCTTATGGCCGCGGTGTAGCCGCCGGGGCCCGAGCCGATCACGGCGATATCATATTCACTTGAGGTAGTCTTGTTCATAATATGTCCTCACCCTGAAACTCGCGCCAATTTCATCGGCTATCTTCCTTGATGCTTTGATGTCTATGCCGGGGAGTCCGACGACCGTCAGCTCAACGTCCGAGATGTACTTCTTTGCTTCTTTCGCGAACTCGATTATAGCATTGAAGGAGCTTTCCCCGAAATCGGGGCGGCAGATCCTGTCGTATGTCCTCGCGTCTGGAGCATTGAGGCTTATCGAGATCGAGTCGACCAGCCCTTCGAGTTCGGGCAGGATGTTCCTTTTGTGGATCAGGTTGCCGTGGCCGTTGGTATCTATGCGGATGCGGGCGCCGTGCTCTTTCAGCCACTTTGATACAGTCTTGACCACATCAAGCCTTACAAGCGGCTCGCC
>CAZSXD010000179.1:0-1710 GCA_964611075.1 uncultured bacterium | reverse complement strand
AAAAGGCATCGAGAAGAACGTCGAGATGGCGAAGATCATCATCGAAGCCACGAACAAAGCAAGGGACCTGGTCAATTCCCCTTCGAACAAGAACACGCCCACGCACCTCTCGGAGTATGCGGGACAGATAGCAAAGGAACACAAGCTTGAATTCCAGTCGCTGGGACGGGATGAGATCGTCAAGAAGGGTATGGATGCTTTGTACAACGTGTCGAAAGGCTCGAAAGAAGAACCGAAAATGATCATCCTCAAGTATAACGGCGGAGGAAAAGAGACTTACGGATTGATAGGAAAGGGGATCACTTTCGATTCAGGCGGCATCTCGCTAAAGCCTTCATCGAAGCTCTCGGAAATGAAGACCGACATGGCGGGCGCCGCGGCGGTCCTTGAGGTGATGCGCGCCGTCGCCGGCCTTGAACTGAAGGTCAATGTGATCGCGGTGATACCTGCCACGGAGAACATGCCGGGCGGCAACGCTTACAAGCCGGGGGATATAATCGGTTCAATGGCGGGGAAGACGATCGAGATCATTTCGACCGATGCTGAGGGACGCCTGATACTTGCGGACGCCATAACTTACGCGAAAGAGCTTGGAGCAAAGAAGATCATTGATATCGCGACCCTTACCGGCGGGGTCAAGGTGGCGCTCGGCGACGTTGCGTCCGCCGTGATGGGGAACGACCAGGAGCTTGTGGACCGGCTCCTTAAAGCCTCGAAGGCCACCGGCGAAAAGCTGTGGCAGCTGCCGCTCTACGAGGAGTATAAGGAATACCTGAAAAGCGATTCGGCCGACATAATGAACAGCACCGAAAAAGGCGGCAAGGCAAGCTCGTCGGTCGGCGGCATATTCCTCCAGAAGTTCGCGGGCGACACCCCATGGGCCCATATAGACATCGGCGGAACGGCTTTCCTTGAAGGCAGCCTGGGTTATCTGTCCGCGGGAGCAACAGGGTACGGGGTGAGGCTCCTTATCAATTTCCTGCTGAATGTTTAAAAGAAATATCATAGCCATCCTTTTCGTATTCGCCATGGCAGGCTCATCCTTCTGCACGGAGGGAGCCGTCGCCACCGCCGAGCCCGCACCCGGGGACAGGTCCCTCATGAAGGAAATGTACAGAGTTCTCATTGTGAACATGGCGGGCGGAGACATCCGGGTGAGCGAGGACAAGGGGACAAGCTGGCAGACCATAGGCCATGTCGCCATTCCGGCCACAAAGGTCAGCGACCAGGGATACACCGCGTCGAAATGGGTGAACGACGGGGACGTGGCGGCAGTTGCGGTGAACTCAATACACGTAAAAACGGACTTCAATCAGAAGGACGATAAGGGCGTCATTTTCAGCATCGTCCCCAAGGAGACCCTCAAGCCGGATGCCGGGTCCACGCCGGAAGCCTCGATATTCACGGATATTAAGGCCGGCGAAGGCATATTCGGCGGGGGGTATTCGCCTTTTGTCGGGAGCCGCGTGATGATCCTGGGCTCATTCGGCCAATACGAGGATATCCCCACCGGCTATGTCCCGAAGCTGAACGAAGTCTTTTTCATAAAGGTGGAGCGGCCTGCCCGCTATCCGAAAGAGATCATCTTTGACAACCGTTTCGGGGGCCTGATACGGGTGCAGTTCCTTGACGGGGAGAGAAGTTACATCGGGCAGGTCCTGAGGCCCATCGAAGGCGTGGGCAGGTTCCTGGGGACCGAGTATGCGGACG
>CAZSXD010000178.1:0-1729 GCA_964611075.1 uncultured bacterium | reverse complement strand
AAGAACGGCTTCGATGCCTTCAGCACGACGCTTCTCATCAGCCCGTACCAGAAACACGAGCGGCTTAAGGAGGTGGGCGAGGAGCTGGCCCTGAAGCATTCGATCGGCTTCTACTACCGCGACCTGAGGATGTTCTACAAAGAAAGCATCGAGATCGCGAAACAGATGGGGTTGTACAGGCAGAAGCACTGCGGATGCTTCATGAGCGAAGCTGCAAGTCTGAGGAGGGCGCGTCCGGCCATATGAGCAGGCTCGTATCGATGCTGAAAAAAGAGGTCTTTTCACTGCTGGTAGTGCTCCCGCAGATCTCGGTGGAGTTCGCGAAAACAGCCGAGGACGCGGGTGCGGATGCGATATGTGTCAGATTCGATTCGTCAAAGGACAAAAGCGAGCTTATCGATATCGTAAAAGCCGTGAAGATACCCGTGGGGATCGTTTTCAGCGGCGGCGGGGACATTTCAAGGGCGCAGCTGTCGGCACTAATCAGGCTCGGTTTTGATTTTATCGAGGTGCCCATGGGGCTGGCGGGGATGCTGGAGGAGGTAAAGGACGGTGGAAGGATCGCCGCCATTGCGAAGGACTACAATATCGAGGACATTGCGAGGGTCACGGAGAGCAGGATAGATGCGCTTGATGCCGCGATCATCGACCCCGAAAATCGAGGACAGGACATGACAGTGGGGGACATACAGCAGTACATCACGATATGCATAACATCCGGGCTGCCGGTCATCGTGTCCACGCAGAAGATGATAAGGGTGAGCGAAGTGCCGATAATATGGGATACCGGCGCAAAAGCCATAATGCTCGAAGAATCCATGACAGGCGATTCGATAAGCGCGTTCAGGTCGATAGTTTCGGAGTTCAAGCAGGCCGTGGCGGCCGTGAGGGAAGAATGATCAGGAGAACCTTGCTGCTGGTCCTGGCGGCATTTTTATTTTGCGGTGATGCACATTGCGAAAAAGCCTTGGTCGCCGTCGCCAAAGGCAATGACGTCGAAAAATGCGTTAGAAAAGCGGTCGATGTCCTCGGCGGGATGTCAAAGAGGGTCAAACAGTGGGATCGGATCGCCATAAAGGTGTCGCTCGACGAGGCCGCTCCTGCCGAAAGCGGCATGGTGACGAACGTGGAGGTGGTGCGGGCGCTGGTAAAAATGTGCAAGGAGGCCGGGGCGAGAAGAGTGACAATAGTCGAGGGATCCCTCAGGGCGAACACATGGAAGGCGTTCGAGGCTGCGGGGTACACGAAGATGGCGCGAGAAGAAGGGGTCCAGCTCAAGGACTTGAATTCCGATGAGATATGGAGGGCATGGCTTCCTGAAGGCGACAACGGCTACAAAAAATACAGTGTTGCGAGCACGATACTGAACAGCGAAGTGTTCATCAATGTGCCCGTCATGAAGGTGTCCGATGAGGCCGCGTCCCCATCTCTTGCGTCCAAGAACATGCTCGGGATAATATGCGACAAATGGTTCAAAAGGCGCCTTCCGAAAGGCGATAAGCTCGACGAGCTCATTGTTGACATGAACCTCATCAAGCAGAGCGACCTGGTCGTGGTGGATGGGACGGTTTATGGCAAAATGGTCATTGCAGGGAACGATAACGTGTCCGCGGACACCGTTGCCTGCAGGTTCATGAGGCTCAATTCCGAAAAGATAGGATATCTCAAACTTGAAGCCCAGAAGGGCCTCGGGCAGAACAACATGTCCGAGATCGATGTAAAGACCGAG
>CAZSXD010000177.1:0-1791 GCA_964611075.1 uncultured bacterium | reverse complement strand
GTAGTCGGAGGTTCTCCTGTGGCAAGCCCGATCTCCCTCTGCGCCATCGCGAACCTTGTGACCGAGTCCATCATCAATATGACCTTGAGCCCTTTGTTCCGGAAATATTCCGCGATCGCGGTCCCCACAAATGCGCCCTTAAGCCTGATAAGGGGCGGCTGATCGGACGTGGCCACAATGACAACGGATTTTTTTAAGCCCTCCTCGCCCAGCGATTCCTCAATGAAGTCGCGGACCTCTCTTCCGCGCTCGCCTATCAGCGATATGACGTTGACATCGGCTTCCGCATTCCTCGCGACCATTCCCATCAATGTGGATTTTCCGACCCCTGAACCCGAAAAGATGCCGATGCGCTGGCCTCTTCCGATGGTGAGAAGTCCGTCTATCGCCCGTATGCCACATCGCAATACCTCGGTCACGCGCGGGCGTTTGACAGGATCGGGCGGTTCCGCGTCAAGGGAATTTTCGGTAATGAACTCTATGGGACCTTTGTCGTCTATCGGCTCGCCCAGCCCGCCAAGCACCCTGCCGAGGAGCTTCGGCCCCACTTTCACTTTCAGAGGATGACCCGCGGCGACCACCTGGCTGCCGGGGGAAATGCCGGATGTTGTACCGAGAGGCATAATGAGCACCCTGCCCTCCCGGAAACCCACTACCTCGGCAAAGGTTTCCTTCTCCTCCTTGCCTATCTTTATGGTGCAGAGGTCGCCTATGCTGACGCCCTGGACCTGGGCCTCGATGATAAGGCCCACGACCTGGATGACCTTCCCGATCACCTTGACGAGATCGGCCCTCTCAAGCGCCTTGTAATATTTCTCGAGGTCCATTGCGGCCATTTATTTCGCTTTCCGGAAAGCTTCCTCTATCGCGGCGATCTTCGTGGAGATGCGGGCGTCAACGTATCCCAGGTTGGTCTCGATCACGCATCCGCCCGGTTCAACGGTGGAATCCTCGACTATGGAAAGGCTCTTGATGCCGTCGACGACGCTGCCGATCCTGTCCTTGTATTTCTTCATGTTGTCGATGTCCTCGCGGTTCACCCTGATTATTATCTGCTCCCTGTCGCTCACCCTGCTGATGGCGTCGGACACTATGTTGAGGCTCACGTCCCTGTGAAGCGACACCTCGCTCCTGATTATCTGCTCCGCCACTTTCAGCGCCATCCTCAGGACCTCCGCCTCGGCGTCCTTTATGATCTTGCGCCGCTCATTGACCGCCTGGTTGACGGTCTCAAGCGCCTCCTTCACCTTGTCCGAGGCATTCTCCTCGGCGAGCCGCTTTGCTTCCTCAAGACCGGATTCCCGCGCCTGATCCTTTATCGCCTCCGCCTCGTCCATCGCCTTTCTTATTATCTCTTCGGCTTCGGACCTGGCGTAGGTGACCATCTCCTCCTGACTTCCGCCGAATTCGGGGGTGAACTCTTCAGGTATCTCCACCCCGGGAATGCCGGCCCTCTCCCCGCGCTCCTCGATCATGGGTTCGGGGACACGCTCCTTCATGTAGTAAATGCCCTTTTCTGCAAGGGTGCCTTTTTTGATAAGTCCCATCAGGTAAGCCTTTCGGAAATGTTCCTGAGTATCCTTTCCTCAAGTTCTTTGGCAATGGGGACGTCCTTTATCGAGAGGAGCCGCGATTCAACGTGCTCTCTCTGGGATCCCAGCATGGTAAGGACCTCGTAGATCCTCTCGACGGGCATGTGCGACAGGACAAAAGCGGCGATCTCCGGTCGTTCGTCCTTGAGTGCCGCCGCGAGGGATTCCGCTTTTGCAGCGGCGATCTTTTCAAGCGGTG
>CAZSXD010000176.1:0-1853 GCA_964611075.1 uncultured bacterium | reverse complement strand
GCCAGGAAAGAGGACGTGGTGCTCATATCAAGCCCGGTGGGCATGCCGGGCCGGGCCATAAAGACGAAGTTCGTCGAGAAGATCCTTGAAAAGAAGGCCCCGAAGCCGATCGGATGCGATTACTGCCTGAAAAGGTGCTCCCTTGAATACTGCATAGTTCAGGCGCTCATCAACGCGCAGCAGGGCAATGTGGATGAAGGCATAGTCTTCTCCGGCGGGAACGTCTGGAAAATAAAGGACAGATCCATCCGACCTGCGAAGGACGTCCTTATGGAGCTGGTGAAAGAGGCCGAGGAATGCATGATATAAGGGTCGTCGTGACCGGCCTTGGAGCCGTGACCCCTCTCGGGATCGGGTGGGAGAATTTCTGGAAGAACCTGATCGCCGGAAAGAACGGCGTCGGGCGCATCACCCATTTTGACCCATCAAACTTCGACACCCAGATAGCGGCTGAAGTAAAGGATTTCGATCCCTCCCTTTTCATGGATAAAAAGGACGCAAGGCGCATCATCCGTTTCATCCAGTTCGCCATAGCGGCATCAAAGCTCGCGGCACAGGATGCGAACCTCGTCATCAACGCGGAAAATGCGAACAGGATCGGGACCCTGATCGGATCGGGCATCGGCGGGATATCCTTCCTTGAAGAGCAAGCAAAAGTGCTCTTTGAAAAAGGCCCAGACAAATGCAGTCCCTTCATGGTCCCTTGGATGATAGCGAACATGGCCGCAGGCCTGGTCTCCATTCATCTCGGCTCGAAAGGACCGAATTCCTGCACCGTAACAGCCTGCGCGAGCGGGACCAACTCCATCGGCGACGCAATGAAAATAATACAACGCGGCGACGCTGATGTCATGATCGCCGGCGGCACGGAAGCCTCGATATGCCCGCTCGGCATAGCCGGTTTCTGTGCGGCAAGGGCCCTTTCGACAAGGAACAACGAACCCGAGAAAGCTTCGAGGCCTTTCGAGAAGGAAAGGGACGGATTCATCATGGGCGAGGGCGCCGGCATTGTCATAGTGGAATCCCTTGAACATGCCCAAAAGAGAGGGGCCAGGATATACGCGGAGATAGCCGGCTACGGCATGTCGGGGGACGCTTACCACATAACGGCCCCTTCTCCTGGAGGCGAGGGAGCGGCAAGGGCGATGGCCGCGGCGCTCAAGGACGCGGGCCTTGATCCAGAGGACATAGACCACATCAACGCCCACGGAACTTCAACTGAACTGAACGACAAGTACGAAACGATGGCGATAAAGACCGTTTTCGGCGAACGCGCGAAGAAACTCACTGTAAGCTCCAACAAGTCCATGATAGGTCACCTTCTTGGAGCGGCGGGAGGAGTGGAGCTCATCGCAACGGTGCTGGCGATAAAGAACGACATTGTTCCTCCCACGATCAACTACGAAAACCCTGATCCTGAGTGCGACCTGGACTATGTGCCTAATACCGCCAGGAAAATGACCGTGCGGGCAGCAATATCGAATTCGTTCGGTTTTGGAGGACACAACGCAGTACTGGCCGCTAAGAAATATAAAGCTTAATAGGCCGATGCGCGCAAGAACGGCCGTTGCAGCAGTTCTGCTTTTTTTTCTTTCCCTTAATTCCCGGTCCCTTTCCGCCGAGACCTATCCGCAGATCGACGTCACCGGCTACAAGCAGTACAGCTACACGAAGCTCACCGTGGACGATATCGCGAACACTTTCCCCGCCCAGGCCATGCTCGGCGGATATTACACCGCCGGACCCTGGCAGGAAAAACTCAAGCTTTCCATAGTCGGCAAGCTGACCGATAAACTTTCCGTTTCGTACGACCTGGAACAGCAGCCCGACCTTCCGGACAAGTTCGATGTCAA
>CAZSXD010000175.1:0-1905 GCA_964611075.1 uncultured bacterium | reverse complement strand
CATCGTTCTTGACGCGGGCAACGGCATATACAAAGCGGACAGATACATAAAGAAAGACAAGCCGGTATACCTGTTCCTGAGCCATTTCCACATCGACCACATCGAGGGGCTCCATATCCTGACAAAGTTCGATTTCAAAAGCTTAAGGATCTTCGGTCAGCCCGGGACGAAAAAGGCCCTGACGTCCTTCCTGGACAAAAAATTCTCCGTCCCGCTTGATGACCTGCCCTACCCGGCAAAAGTCACCGAATTGAAAGAAGGCTGGCACAATGTTCCGTTCAAAGTGCAATGCCTCGAACTTGTCCATGCATCCCGCTGCTTCGGCTACCGCTTCGAGCTGGACGGCCGTGTCGTGAGCTACTGCATGGACACCGGGCCCTGCAGGGAAGCAGTGGAATTGTCAAGGAACGCGGACCTGCTGATATCCGAGTGCGCTTTCAGGTCGGGCATGGACACCGCAAAATGGCCGCACCTGACGCCGGAAACGGCCGCAGGGATCGCGAAAAAAGCTGACGCCGGGAAGCTGGTCATGACGCATTTTGACGCGAATGTGTACAGGACGGCGCGGGCGAGGGCCTCCGCCCTTGAGAAGGCCAGAAAGATCTTCCCGCAAACGATGATTGCGTCGGACGGCTTTTCGTGTAAAATATTGGCGCTTTGAAAAACTCGCATAAAATACTGCTCGTTATCCTGGGGTCGCTCACGCTCTTTTTCTCGACATACTATTATGTCGACAACACGTTCTCCCACGCGAGGTATCTCGGCAAAACCGCGGAATTCGAATACAACGTCATTGTCGACGATTATTTCAAGCAGGACCTCTACGCGTTCCTGAACGACGTCAGCCTGCTGACGAAGAACCTGAAGCCTGCCGACCGCGAAAACCTTGTTTCGCTGTGGCGCGGGAAGCACGCGGCGTCCCCGGAGGACCGCAGGGCGCTCGCGGGATACGCGATGGCTCTTGTATGGGCGAACAGGACAGCGGAGGCCGTACCTCTCCTCGCATCCTATTCAAGCTCACACCCCGGCGATCCGTTCATATCCCCAGCACATATCGCCGTCGTTCAGCAGGCGCAAGGTATCAAGGAGGCACGAAAGGTCTATGACAGGTCAGAGATGGAAGGATCGATATACTCGCATCTCATAAAAGGCTACTTCGCAGCCGATGCCGGGGACAGCGGGACGGCTCTGAAGGAGGCTGCGGCAGTGATCGCAAGGGATCCTTTTCTGCTTCTCTTTTTATCGGGATACATCCTGGCGGCCCTTATCCTGATCGACCTGGTGGTCCTCGCCCGGAGCGGCGCATTATCGGGGCTAAAGCATTTTCTCGGCAGGCCGCTTGAGCCAAAGCAATATTTCATCGTGATGCTCTCCTTATTGATCGGCCTTTTTGCGCTGTTCAACGTGTATGTTATGCTCTCCGGCAGCATGGGCACGGGTATCCCTGACAGCATGGAGAAAGGGGAGAACATCCTCCTTGTCACGCCGAAATGGGTCTTTCAGGACATGGTTTTCTGCTGGCAGCACGGCAGACTGCTTCTGGAAGGAACGAACCCTTATGCTTACGCTCATGACAAACGGTCAAATTACGGGGCTCCGTACGGGTTCTTCAATTATTTCCCCGCGGCATTGATGATCTGTTCCATGATAGCGCTGTTCCCGAAGCATCTGGCGATAACACTCGCATTCCTGGCGCCGATCGCGCTCATATGGCTCATTGTCGCAGGTGTGTGGAAGTACACGGGCCGAGACGCGCTCGTAACCGGCCTGGTCTTCTCCCTGTTCTTTTTAAGCTATCCGTTCATGCTGGCGGTCTATCTCGGGAACCTTGAATTGATCCTGTTCATTTTCATTTCCCTGTTCTTCTATTACCTTGTCAAAAAGAAGGAGCTGCCGGCGGCCGCA
>CAZSXD010000174.1:0-1931 GCA_964611075.1 uncultured bacterium | reverse complement strand
AATCTTTTCTTGTACCATTTTGCGACGGCCTCGCGGAAGGCTTTTGTTCCTTCGTAAGGCGGGTAACTGTAGTTCGCAGGGTCATTTACGGCCCTATGGAAAGCCTTTATTATCCTCCCCGGGGTGGGCTTGTCGGGGTCGCCGACGCCCAGGTCGATCATCTTCGTTCCTTTTTTCAGCAGGTCGTTCCTTTTCCTCTCGATCTGCGCGAAAATATATGGTGGGACCTTATTAAGTCTTCTGGATCTCC
Source organism: uncultured bacterium (assembly GCA_964611075.1). GTDB lineage: Bacteria > Margulisbacteria > WOR-1 > CAVSGV01 > CAVSGV01 > CAZSXD01. The sequence continues at coordinate 1,681 of CAZSXD010000174.1, read as the reverse complement.
TCATTTCAGCTCTCCTTCGAATACTGTCTCTGCAGGGCCTCTAAGGATGATGTGATCGTCCTCCTGCCACTCGATCTCGAGGTTGCCTCCGGGCAGGTGCACAAGTGCGTTCCTTCCGGTCAGTTCCTTATTTGCGGCCGCCGCGACGGAAGCGCAGGCTCCCGTACCACATGCGAGAGTTTCACCCGCACCCCTTTCCCAGACGCGCACGGTGAGCTCGTTCCTGTTCTCGACATGGACGAATTCCACGTTCGTCCTGTCCGGGAACATGGGCAGGTTCTCTATCTCCGGGCCTTCGACATCAAGCCTTACGCTGTTGAGATCGTCAACAAATATCACGCAATGCGGATTTCCCATTGATATCAGGATCGCATCATAAGACTTTACTTTGGCGGCCTTAATATGCCTTGGCTTGCCCATATCGACCTCAACAACGGCCGTTCTGCCCTTGAGTTCGATTATCGAGGGGAGCATTACGCCGGCTGCGGTCTCGATAGATATCAGCTCTTTCTTCTTTTCGGCGGTCTCATAAATGTACTTTGCGAAGCACCGGATGCCGTTCCCGCACATCTCCGCCTCGCTCCCGTCGGGATTGAGGACCTTCATTTTCACGTCGGCGGCGCTCGAAGCTTCGGCGATCAGGAGGCCGTCCGCGCCTATCCCGTAATGTCTGTCGCAAAGCTTTACCGCCAATTTGGCGAGGTCCATCCCCTCAAGGCTTTCTTTCCTTGAGTCTATCAGGATGAAGTCATTGCCTGTTCCCTGCATCTTGACGAATTTCATTTATTTCCCCTTACATATGTTGCCGATGTTGTCGGCGACTCAAAAACCGTGACCTTTGAAAGTTTTACGCTCTTTGCTGTTTTCTTTGACAGCTCATCAAAGACATGTAGCGCAACGTTCTCTGATGTCGGATTGACCTTGCGGAACTGCGGAAGGTCGTTCAGGTTCTTGTGGTCCAGCCTGCCCAGAACTTGAGACAAGCCGGACTTTATTTCCTTAAAGTCCATGACCATTCCCAGCTTGTTAAGCTTCGCCCCCTTGAGGAACACCTGGACCTTCCATGTGTGCCCGTGGAGGTTCTCGCAGGGGCCCTCGTAGCCCCTCAGCTGGTGCGCCGCGTCAAACGAGCCTTCTACCATGAGTTCGAACATCAGGTAATGATTTTACCTTGAAAGATCGATCTCTTCAACGCTCGGAATGGGTTTTTTCAGAAGCCTGCTTCCCAGCTCCTTGAAGGAATTTGCGTTCGCGGTCACAAGGAAGCTGTAACTTGGCGCTTCTTTCCCGGGATTGAGCATTTTTGCCTTTGAAAGGACTTCTTTTACGGTGTTCGCCGCCTCATCGGCCGGATCTACAAGCTTCACGTTCTGTCCCATTATCGACCTGATCTGGGCGCTTAAATGCGGGTAATGGGTGCAGCCCAGTATCAAAGTGTCTACTTTTTTCTGGATCAGCGGCTTAAGATATTCTTTCAGGACCCTCACGGTCTCGTCGCTGGATATGAAGCCTCCCTCGATGAGAGGGACAAGGAGAGGGCAGGCGACGCCGGAAACCTCGATGCCCTTATCCAGCTCTTTTAACGCCCTTTCATATGAGCCGGAATTGATCGTGCCTGCGGTCGCTACGATGCCGATCTTTTTGTTCTTTGTTGCGGCGGCAGCCGTTTTTGCTCCGCCTT
>CAZSXD010000173.1:0-1978 GCA_964611075.1 uncultured bacterium | reverse complement strand
CTGCCTGAGAGGTTCGACCTCAAGTACACGGGCGAGGACGGCAAGGAGCACAGGCCGGCGATGATACACAGGGTGGTGCTGGGAAGCATCGAGCGGTTCATCGGGGCACTTATCGAGCACTATGCAGGGGCGTTCCCCCTGTGGCTTTCTCCCGTCCAGGTGGCGGTCCTCCCCATAGCCGACAGGCACGCCGACTACGCCGAAAAGGTGAAAAAAGAGCTCGATGAGGAAGGCATCCGCGTGGAGGTGGACTCCCGCCGCGAAAAGATAGGCGCCAAGATCCGCGATGCGGAAATGCAGAAGACCCCCTACATGCTGATTGTCGGCGACAAGGACATCGAAGCGGACGCCGTTTCCGTCAGGGCCCGGCACATGGGCGATATCGGCTCGCAGAAACTCCGCGAATTCATTGTTACATTGAAGAACGAGATCAATACCCGCAAATGACCGAGATTGACACAGCCGTGACGTTTATATATAATCTAGCGAACTTAATGCGACTTCCGGGAGGCTGATAGAATAAAGACATATATCGTTAACGAGAGGATCCGCGCTGTGAACGTTCGGGTCATAGGCGCGGACGGCGCACAGCTGGGCATAATGCCGCGCGACCAGGCGCTGAACCTGGCAAGGGAAAATGGGTACGACCTGATAATGGTCGCGGCGAACGACGAGGCTCCTGTATGCAAGATCGCAGACTTCGGAAAAATGAAGTACGAGATGATGAAACAGGAGAAGGAAGCCCGCAAAAAGCAGAAAACAAGCACCCTCAAGGAACTTAAGTTATCGGCAAAGATCGGAGTGCATGACTATAATGTGGTCCTCAGGAAATCGGTCGATTTTTTGACGAAAGGCCATAAGGTCAAGGTCGTGCTGCGCTTCAGGGGAAGAGAGGTCACGCATCCGGAGCTCGGAGAAAGGGTGCTCAATCGCCTTATAAGCGATGTGTCCGCGAAGGGTGTGCCGGAGATGCCCCCGAAACTGGAAGGGAAGCTTTATTCGCTGATACTTTCGCCCAAATGACCGTTCACCCCGCCGTTGGCGGGGTAAAAAGGATCTTTATGGCAAAATTCAAGACAAGGAAAGCGGCTGCAAAAAGGTTCAGGGTGAGGAAGTCCGGCAGGGTCTTCAGGTACCGGGCCAGAAAAAAGCATATTCTGCAGCACAAATCGAGCGCTCTTAAAAGAAAACTCGGGAAAATGGTCGAGGTGTCCGGCGCCGACGTAAAGAAGATCAAACAAATGTTAGGAGCGTAAAGTAAAATGGTAAGGGTAAAAAGAGGTTTTGTAGCAAGACACAAAAGGAAAAAGGTGCTCAAGAGAGCGAAAGGCTTCCGGGGTTCGCTGCACAGGCTTTTCCGCTCGGCGAAACAGGCGGTCATACGCGCGAAAGATTACGCCACAAAACACAGAAGGCAAAGGAAAGGCGACATGAGGGCGCTCTGGATAGTCAGGATCAACGCCGCAACAAGGGAGCTCGGCACAACTTACGGCCAGTTCATGCACGGTCTCAAGAAAGCGAAAGTGGCGCTTGACCGCAAAGTGCTTGCCGAAATGGCTGTCAATGACAAGGATACTTTCAAGAAACTGGTCGCGCTTTCCAAGGGCCGCGCAAAATGATCCAGATGGAAGTCGGCGGCCTCGGATTTGACCCGAGGAACCTCTCCCCTCTCGTACTCCTCAGGGACACGGAAGAGATGAACTACCTCCCGATATGGATCGGCATATTCGAGGCAGCTTCGATCGCCATGGAGCTCCAGGACGTCCATCCTCCGCGGCCGATGACCCACGACCTTCTCAAGTCCGTCATCGACAAGCTGAACGCGAAGGTCGTAAGGATCGTGATAAATGACGTCAAGGAGGGCACCTTTTATGCCACGCTTGAGATCGAAAAAGAGGGCGACCAGAAGGCGAACATCGACGCGAGGCCTTCCGACGCGATAGCGCTGGCGATCAGGGTGGGCGCGCCGATATTCGTT
>CAZSXD010000172.1:0-1984 GCA_964611075.1 uncultured bacterium | reverse complement strand
TATCCACGAGAACTGCGTGAAGCAGGGCAAGCACGGCGATTTCATAAATTACGTGGACGGCGCGAACATCGCCGGCTTCATAAAGGTCGCCGACGCGATGCTCGATCAGGGGCTGGTATAGCAAAGGTCTGATCAAGGCGGAGGCTTGCCTTTCGGCTCGCCTCCGCTTTTTTGTCCTTTTATGTTAAAATCCCCCTATGTTCAAGATAATAGATAAGCAAGAATTATCCAGGGACATCTTCAAATTCATGATCGAAGCTCCGCTTATAGCGAAGAACGCGAAAGCGGGGCAATTCGTCACGATCCGCATCGATGAGAAAGGCGAAAGGATCCCCCTCACGATCGCGGACAATGACGAGGAGATGGGCACGATCACGCTTGTATTCCAGGTCGCCGGTGCAAGCACGACCCTCCTGTCAAGACTTGAAGCCGGCGATCATATCCGGGACATCCTGGGACCTCTGGGACATCCGACAAAGGTCGAAAAATTCGGCACGGTGGTTTGCGTCGGGGGAGGGGTAGGGGTGGCGGTCGTTCATCCGATTGTGAAGGCCATGAAATCTAAGGGCAACAATGTCATCACCATCATCGGCTCAAAGTGCGAGGACGCGCTGATCTTCCGTGATGAGAACAAGAAGCACAGCGATGAATTTTACATCACGACCGACGACGGCTCATGCGGCAGGAAGGGCTTCGTCAGCGACGAGCTGAAAGCTTTGATAGACAAAGGGACCAGGATCGACAGGATTATCGCCATCGGACCGGTCCCGATGATGAAAGCCGTGGCAAATGTGACGAAACCTCACAAGATCAAAACGATCGTCAGCCTCAATCCATTGATGCTTGATGCGACCGGCATGTGCGGCGTCTGCAGGGTCACTATCGGAGGCGTCACCAAGTTCACGTGCGTTGACGGGCCCGAATTCGACGGCCATCAGGTCGACTTTGACGAATTGATGACAAGGCTGGATCAATATAAAGATAAGGAGAAACTGGCTCTCGAGAAATGTGAGAAATGCGCCTCACCCCGTCCCGATAAATCGGGACACCCCTCTCCATCAAAGATGGAGAGGGGAATGAATTCGCCGAAGCCTCTGGGCGAAGGCGAAGAAAGGGGTGAGGACAGATGAGACAATCAATGCCTGAACAGGACCCGAAGATCCGGGCAAAGAATTTCAATGAAGTCGCTCTGGGATACACGCCTGAGCAGGCGATAGCGGAGGCGAAGCGCTGCATCCAGTGCAAAAAACCTTCCTGCATTTCGGGATGTCCTGTCGAAATTGACATACCCGCTTTCATAGCTTTTATCGCGGATGGAAAATTCGATAAAGCCATCGAAAAATTAAAGGAGACCAATAATCTTCCCGCGATCTGCGGCCGTGTTTGCCCGCAGGAAACGCAGTGCGAAAAGGTCTGTGTCCTTGCAAAGAAGCATGATCAGGTCGCGATCGGAAGACTTGAGAGGTTCGCGGCGGACTACGAGATCGCCTCACCCCGGCCTTCGGCCACCCCTCTCCATGAAATGGAGAGGGGCAATGCAAATAAGCCAACTCAAACTGAAAAATCAGGGGTGAGGGGGGTGAGGGTCGCTGTTGTAGGATCAGGACCTGCCGGCCTCACCTGCGCGGGAGACCTGGCGAAAATGGGGTATCAGGTCACGATCTTCGAGTCGCTCCACGCGACCGGAGGGGTATTAAGGTACGGGATCCCGGAATTCAGGCTCCCGAAAGCGATAGTTGATTTTGAAATTGACGGGATCAAAGCCATGGGCGTTGATGTTCAGCTGAACACTTTGATCGGAAGGACGCTGACGATCGAAGATCTGACCCGTCAGGGCTTTAAGGCTATCTTCATAGGTTCCGGAGCGGGACTGCCTCAATTTTTGAAGATACCAGGGGAAAATCTCAGCGGAGTTTATTCAGCAAATGAATTCCTCACAAGGGTCAACCTGATGAAAGCATATCTCTTTCCGGAATACCTGACA
>CAZSXD010000171.1:0-2033 GCA_964611075.1 uncultured bacterium | reverse complement strand
GACTGCTTCAATGCCTTAGGAACGAGGAAAAGGACCGCGTGAAAAAAGTGATCCTCACGGCTTCCGGCGGGCCGTTCCTTGGTGTTGCAAAAGAGAGGATGGACAAGGTTTCGGTAAGGGAAGCGCTCGAGCACCCCAACTGGAAGATGGGAAGCAAGATATCCATCGATTCGGCAACGCTCATGAACAAGGGCTTTGAGGTGATCGAGGCCCATCATCTTTTCGGGCTGGAGTACGCAAAGATCGTTGTCCTCATCCATCCGCAGAGCATAATACACGCCATGGTGGAATTCGTAGACGGATCGGTGATCGCCCAGCTGGCCGCGCCGGACATGAGGATCCCCATACAATACGCCCTTCTGGAGAAGGAAAGGCTTCCGAACAAGTTCGGGCTCATTGACCTGGCAAGGAAGGGAAGTTTCACTTTCTTCGATCCCGACATGGAAAGGTTCCCGTGCCTTGAATACGCCTATTCTGCCGGAAAGCGCGGCGGAACTATGCCGGCCGTCCTTAATTCCGCGAACAGCGAAGCCGTGAAGCTTTTCATTGACGGGCAGATAAAGTTCACGGACATACCGAAGCTCGTGAAGCAGGCGCTGGACAAACACTTTTACACGAAGGAGCCCACCCTTGACGACATCCTCGCCGCGGACCTGTGGGCGAAGAAAGAGATACAAACTAGTCTGCCCTGAAAGCTGATGATATAATTCAAACTATGACAGAACCTTCGAAGCTTGAAATACTGAGGCACTCCGCCTCTCACATAATGGCCGAAGCGGTGAAGGCGCTTTATCCGGACGTGAAGCTGGCGATCGGCCCAGCCATAGACACGGGATTCTATTACGATTTCGACATGCCCCACACTTTGACGCTTGAGGACCTGCCGAAGATAGAGGCCAAGATGGCGGAGATCATCAAGAAGAACGAGAAGTTCGAACGGAGCGAAATCTCGAAACCTGAAGCGGAAAAGAAACTTCAACAGCAGGGCGAAACATACAAGCTTGAGCTTTTGCGTGAAATTCCTGATAACAAAATGACTTTTTACAGGAACGGAAGTTTCGAGGACTTATGCAGGGGACCTCACGTGAGATCGACCGGCGAAGTCAAGGCGTTCAAGCTCCTGTCAATTGCCGGCGCTTACTGGCGGGGCAGCGAAAAGAACAAGATGCTCCAGCGCATTTACGGGACTGCGTTCGGATCGAATAAAGAACTTGATGATCACCTCAAATTCCTGGAGGAAGCCGAGAAGAGAGATCATCGAAAGCTTGGAAAGCAGCTTGACCTGTTCAATATTTTCCAGGAGGAGGCCGGAGCGGGTTTCGTTTACTGGTATCCGAAAGGCGCAGTACTTCGCGGGATCATAGAGGATTTCCTGAAGATCGAGCACCGCAAAAGAGGATATGAAACCGTGATCATCCCGCACCTTGCAAAACTTGACCTGTGGAACACTTCTGGTCACACCAAGTACTACACGGAGAACATGTACAAGACCGAGGTCGAGGAAAAGGAATACATCGTCAAGCCCATGAACTGCCCCGGGCACATATTGATTTGGAAGAGGAAGAAAAGGAGCTACCGCGAACTTCCGATCAGGTATTTCGAGCTTGGCACGGTCTACCGGAATGAAAAGTCAGGCGTGCTCCACGGATTGCTGAGGGTGAGGGGCTTCACGCAGGACGACGCACACATCTTTTGCAGGCATGACCAGCTGCAGGATGAAATAACGAAAGTGCTCGATTTCGTTTTTGACATGATGAAAGTATTCGGCTTCGATTATGAGATCGATCTTTCGACGATGCCCGAAGATCACGTCGGGACAAAAGAGAACTGGGATGACGCCACCAATGCCCTCGCCAATGCCCTGAAAGCCAAGGGCGAGAAATACAGGATCGACGAAGGGGCAGGTGTCTTCTACGGGCCCAAGATCGACATCAAGCTCAAGGATGCGATCGGGCGCCTCTGGCAGGGCCCCACCATCCAGGTGGATTTCCAGCTGCCTGAGAGGTTCGACCTCAAGTACACGGGCGAGGACG
>CAZSXD010000170.1:0-2061 GCA_964611075.1 uncultured bacterium | reverse complement strand
GGCTTCGGCCTGAGGCTGAACACTCCCATGGGACCGATCCGGCTGGATTACGGCATAGGCGACTCGCGCAGCTTCGGCGAAGGTTTGGTGCACTTCTCAATTGGACAAGCTTTCTGACCTCACCCCCTTCCCCTCTCCTATTAATAGGAGAGGGGCGAAGAAGATAAGCTCACCTGATCCGCAAAGCCCAGGGGTGAGGTGAAGAATGACGAATAAAGATAGATACATAAATGAAATAGTTGCCTGGAATTCAAGGTTCAACCTGACCGGATTGAAGACTTTCGACGACATCAGGGTGAAACTTTACGATGACTCCCTCAACATATCAAAAGCCGTTGATCTCGACAGACCCGTCAAGATGATCGACATCGGCTGCGGCGCGGGTTTCCCTGGGATACCTCTCAAGATCGAGCACCCGAAGATCGAACTTACACTTGTCGATTCTGTGGGAAAGAAGATCAAGTTCATCCGGCATGTGATCGACAAGCTTGGGCTCAAGGGCTGCACGGTAATCCAAGCGCGGGCCGAAGAACTTAGTAAGGACAAACAATACCGCGAAGCTTTTGACGTTTGCATCTCAAGGGCGGTCGCGGACCTGAAAAAACTTGCCGGATACTGCCTGCCCTTCGTTAAGCCCGGCGGCCTTTTCATCGCCCCGAAGGGGCCGGAAATAGAAGCAGAGCTTGCCTCTGCGAACAGCGCGATCATCAAACTTGGAGGGAAGCTGAAAGATAAGATCAAGGTCGATTCAGGATGGCTAATCGTCATAGAAAAGACCGTTGTGTTATAATACACCTTGATGTCCACTGTATTCGCTACGGTCAACCAAAAGGGCGGAGTAGGTAAAACCACAACGGCGGTAAATCTTGCGGCATACCTCGCCACATTCGGAAAGAAGATACTCCTCATAGACTCGGACCCGCAGGGGAACGCCTCATCGGGACTGGGTATAGACAGGGAAGAGGTCACCGAATGCATGTATGACGTCATAATCAACGGCCAGGAATTTGAAAATATCATCAAGAAAACACAAGTGGCCGGCCTTGACGTGGCCCCCGCCACGCCCCGGCTTGCGGGCGCCGAGGTGGAGCTGACGGAGATCAACTTAAGGGAATCGAGATTGAAGGCATCGGTCAACAAGATCAGGCACAGCTACGATTACCTGATAATCGACTGCCCCCCTTCCCTGTCGCTCCTCACCGTCAACGCGCTCACCGCCGCCGACCAGGTGATAATACCCATACAATGTGAATATTACGCGCTCGAGGGACTGAGCCAGCTGATCAAGACCATCGAGCTAGTGAGGAAAAACCTCAATCCGGACTTGCGCATATGCGGCATTTTGCTTACAATGTATGACTCGCGGACGCTGCTTTCCGAGCAGGTGGTGGATGAAGCGAGGAAACACTTCGGGAGCAAGGTGTTCAAGACGATAATCCCTAGGAACGTCAGGCTTGCGGAATCGCCGTCTTTCGGCCAGCCGATCGTCTTTTACGACCCGTCGTCAACGGGTGCCGCGGCATACGAGAGCCTGTCGCGGGAAGTGCTCGACGGACATTTATAAACATATGGCAATAATCAAAAGAGGATTGGGAAAAGGTCTATCCGCGCTGATACCGGACGGGAGCGTACTTACGGGCGGCCGGACGATCGTCAACGTGGACATCAACAAGATAATCCCGAACCCGAGACAGCCCAGGGTAGAGTTCCACGCGGAGAGCCTGCATGAACTGTCGGAATCCATCAAAGCCCAGGGGATAGTCCAGCCTGTCCTTGCCCGCCCGAAGAACGGCAAATACGAGCTGGTCGCCGGGGAGCGCAGGTGGCGCGCGGCAAAGAAGGCCGGGCTCTCGCTGATACCCGTCATAATCAAGGAAATAACGGATGAGGAATCGCTTGAGCTGGCGCTGGTCGAGCAGGATGTGCCAGCCGGTCACGCTGCCGAGCATCGCTTGCACGGTAAGCACGTCCGCCGACTTGACGAGGCTCGAAGCGACCCACGCGAGATCGAGCGCAAGCAACCCCATGAGCAGCGCGCCGATCGGCACCAGCGCCAGATTA
>CAZSXD010000169.1:0-2099 GCA_964611075.1 uncultured bacterium | reverse complement strand
GGCTACTGCCAGGCCTGGCCGGCCATGGAGCTGCGCCTGGAGGCAGCCGATCTGATTCGGCGTACGCCACATCCTGAGGATGGGCGCGCAGTACTGGCCTCGATCACGCCTAAGGGACGACTCGTCATGGAGAAGGCGACCGCGAATAATCTGAGTGCCGAAGCTTTGAAGATCCTGTCCGACCCTTCAAATATTAAAGCCGGTTACAAGGATGTCATGAAAGAACTCGGCGAGCCGGGAGCCGTGAGATCAGCAGCCCAAAAGATAATTGAGTTTGTGGGCTTGGGGACCGCACATTGAAATGTGCGGAATATTCCCCGCAATTTATTGCGGGGGCTTCCAGATTTAAAACATATGTAGTATAATCCCGCCTGATGAAGGTTAAGTACAAGAGGATCCTCTTAAAACTCTCCGGTGAGGTATTCGGCGGCTATCAGAAATTCGGCATCGATCAGCAGGTCCTGAGCGTGATCGCTAACGAGATCAAGGCCATAAAAAAATATGACATAGACATCGCCATCGTGGTCGGCGGAGGCAACATTTTCCGCGGGGTCGCGGGGAGCGCGAAGGGCATGGACAGGGCGACGGGGGATTACATGGGGATGCTCGCGACCGTCATCAACGCGCTCGCCCTCCAGGATGCTCTCGAGAAGATCGGCGTCGACTCAAGAGTTCAAACAGCCATCGAAATGAAGTCCATCGCGGAGCCTTTCATACGCCGGCGCGCGATGCGGCATATGCAGAAGAGCAGGATAGTGATACTTGCCGCCGGTACCGGCAATCCCTATTTTACGACCGATACCACAGCTGCTTTGAGGGCCGCCGAGCTTGACGCCGAAGTGATACTCAAGGCGACAAAGGTTGACGGAGTTTATGACAAGGACCCTTCAAAGTTTTCCAATGCGAAGAAGTTCACGAAGCTCTCATATCTGGATGTGCTGAACAAAGGGCTGAAAGTGATGGACTCGACGGCCGCTTCGCTGTGCATGGACAATAACATTCCGATAGTCGTGTTCAATTTGACAAAAGCGGGCAACATGGAAAAGGTCGTCCTCGGAAAGCCCGTAGGGACGACCGTTTCAAAGGAGTAAGCAATGGACGAGATAATAAGATCGACCGAGGAAAAAATGAAGAAATCGCTGGAATCCGCCAAAAAGACCTTCGCTTCCATCAGGACGGGAAGGGCGTCAGCGTCGCTCCTTGACCATGTGGTCGTGGAGTATTACGGGACGAACGTCCCGCTCAAGCAGCTTGCGAACGTATCCGTCCCGGAATCCAGGACGATAGTCATACAGCCGTACGACAAGAACTCCGTCAAGGACATTGAAAAAGCCATCCAGAAGTCCGATCTCGGCGTTAATCCAACGAGCGAAGGCGGGGTGGTGAGGCTCAATCTTCCCCAGCCCACGCAGGAGAGAAGGAATGAACTGGTCAAGATCGTGAAAAAGGAATCCGAGAACAGCAAGGTAGCGATCAGGAACATCAGGAAAGAAATATTAACGGATATCAAATCAAGATCGGAATCGGAAAAATGGTCGGAGGACAGGAAAAAGAACGAGGAAACGGAAGTCCAGAAACTTACCGACAAGTTCATAGCGGAGATCGACAAGCTCCTTTCCACCAAAGAAACAGAAATAATGCAGCTCTGATGTCCACATCAAAATCCTTCAAAGAAATACCTGCTCACATTGCGATAATCATGGACGGGAACGGAAGATGGGCGAAGCAAAAGAGACTTCCTCGTGTCGAGGGCCACAGGCGTGGGGCGATCTCGCTCAAGGAAACAGTAAAAGCTTGCATGGAGCTTGGCGTGAAATATCTGACGGTCTACGCTTTTTCGACGGAGAACTGGAAGCGCCCGAAGGCCGAGGTCGGCTTCCTTATGGCGCTTCTTTCGCGCACCATAGACAAAGAGCTTGATGAGCTTGACAGAAATGGAGTGCACATCCGGTTTTTGGGAAGGACGGCAATGCTGCCGGAAAACCTGCAGCGGAAGATCGACGCAGCCGAACAAAGAACGAAGCTCAACAAGAATTTTAATCTGAACATCATGCTGAGCTACGGCGGAAGGGCAGAGATCGTGGACGCCGTGAAAAAAT
>CAZSXD010000168.1:0-2106 GCA_964611075.1 uncultured bacterium | reverse complement strand
GTACAAGCCGAACATGCTCGTGTTCCCGGAAATGTTCGCGACCGGATTCTCATACCCGTACATCACGAAGATCGCGAAGGAATATTTCAACGAGCTTGCCTCTTTCCTGATAAACCTCTCGAACAGGACAGGCTCGTTCCTTGTGGGAGGTTCGATCCCTGAACTGTTCGAAGGAAAGCTCTACAATACTTCGCTTGTCGTCTCCCCCGACAGGAAAGTGCTCGGGTATTACCGCAAGATCCACCCCTTTTCCATGACGGAAGAGGTCAAGTACTTCGCCGGCGGCTCCAAGATACCGGTCATCGAGACCCCGCTAGCGAAACTGGGCATCAACATATGCTATGACATCAGGTTCCCCGAGATAGCGAGGAAGCAGACCCTTGACGGCGCCGAGGTCCTGGTCGTGCCGGCACAGTTCCCCGATCCCAGACTGCATCACTGGGAATCGCTCCTCAAATCAAGGGCGATAGAGAATCAGGTCTATGCGGTCGGCGTCAACCGGATCGGAGGCAGGAACCCCTCGTATTTCGGCCATTCCATGATCGTGGACCCGTACGGCGAGGTGACAGGCGAACTGAAGGATAAAGAGGACGTGCTTGTGGGCGAGATAGACCTTGAAAGGCTGGATGAAGTGAGGAAAGAGATGCCTGTGCTGCTCGACAGAAGGCCGGAAGTATACAAATGAACAATTAACAATGACACAATTAACAATTAATGTATGACATCAAAAGTTTATTTCACTCCTGATCTTAAAGCGGCCGGCAAACTTTTTGATAAGCTGGATATCAAATTCATTACGGAGAACTCTTTTGCGGCGGTGAAGATGCACTTCGGAGAAGTGGGCAACACCGCCTACCTCAAGCCTAAGGCCATAAAACCGGTGATCGAGAAGATCGCGAGGACAAAAGCGAACGCGTTCCTCACCGACGCCAACACGCTGTACAAGGGGACAAGGTCTGACGCAGTGAGCCACCTGAAGACAGCCGGTGAACACGGCTTTTCGCTGGGAGCGCTCGGCCTTCCCCTCATCATCGCGGACGGGCTCAACGGCAAGGATTATGTGAACGTGAAGGTGGACCTCAAGCATTTCAAGGAGGTCAAGATAGCGTCAACCGCATACAACGCAGATTCGATCGTCGTGCTGACGCATTTCAAGGGCCACGAGCTGACGGGGTTCGGCGGCGCTCTCAAAAATGTCGGCATGGGGCTGGGCGCAAGGAGCGGGAAGCAGCTCATGCATGCGGATGTCAGGCCGGCCGTAGATCCCGGCAAATGCGTCGCGTGCGGCAAGTGCATAGAGTGGTGCCCGGTCACGGCCATCAAGTACGTGAAAGGCAAGGCGGACATCGACCAGAAGACCTGCATCGGCTGCGGCGAATGCATCGCCAGCTGCAATTACGGGGCGATAGCCAAATCCTGGGCAGGAAGCAGCGATTCCGTCCAGGAAAAGATGGTCGAATATTTCTACGGCGTGTGGAAGGACAAGAAGGGAAAGATGGCGTTCATCAATTACCTGACGGACATATCCCCGAATTGCGACTGCTACGGCTGGAACGACAAGCCCGTGACCGCGGACATAGGCGTGCTCGCCTCCTATGATCCGGTGGCGATCGACCAGGCAAGCATCGACCTTGTGAACAAGGCCGCGGACACGGACGTTTTCCGCAGGTTATATCCTGACGTGAAATGGGAGACCCAGCTGAGATACGCCGAGGAGCTCGGCATCGGGAAAAGGAGCTACGAGCTGACGAAGATATGATAGACCTGCTTAACGACAAGGATTTCATCGAGCTGGAAAAGCAGTACAAGTTCCTGAGCCGCGCAAGGAACGTGATAGAAGCCAAGCACGGAGAGCTTGAGAAGCTTTCCTATGTGATCTTTGACTTTGAAACGACCGGGCTTGATGCGGCAAGGGACGAGATCATCGAGGCCGGGGCCCTGAAGGTGGAGAACTCTGAGATCAAGGGCGTTTTCAATAAGCTCGTGAAGCCCGAGAAGCCTCTGCCGTCCAATATCACCGAGCTGACAGGGATCACGCCGGAAATGCTCGAGAACGAGCCTTCCGTCAAACTTGTGATCCGCCAGTTCATGGATTTCGCAGGAGAT
>CAZSXD010000167.1:0-2118 GCA_964611075.1 uncultured bacterium | reverse complement strand
GGAGCATGTTTGATAGTCTTGAGATAAGGAGCGTCGCGTTGACGAAAGAGAGCGAGGTGGCGATGTTATTCGTGCGCACGCCCGCCAGCCTCATGGAGGACGTGATCGTCTCCGTGAAGTGTATCAGGCCGGTCAGGACGCACACTATCACCAATGCGTTCATTTGGAAGCCTCTTTAAATCCTTTCTTCCTGATCAAACAGCTGTCGCACACGCCGCAGGGCCTGGAACCGCCCTTGTAGCACGACCAGGTCTTATCAAGCGGTGCGCCGAGCCTCAAGCCCAGTCTGATTATCCGTGATTTGGTCATGTTTATCAAGGGAGTCAGGACCTTTATCGAAGCGTTACTGGCCCCCGCCTTGATCAATCGCCGGAACGCCCTGTAATATCCGGGCCTGCAGTCGGGATATCCGCTGAAGTCCACAGCGTTCGCCCCGATGAATATCGCTTTTGCGCCGATCGCTTCCGCGTAAGAAAGAGCGAAACTCAGGAATATCGTATTACGCCCGGGGACATACGTCGACGGTATCCCCTTCCCGATAGCTTTCATCGAACGCCGCGTCGGAAGCCTCGAGCCTTTACCAATGAGAGAGGTGCCTTTCCACGGAAGCTTGATCTTTATGATCTTATAAGGGACTTTCGCCCGCGCCGCCACCTCGACCGCAGACCGTACCTCTTTCCGATGCCTCTGGCCGTAGTCGAAGATGAGGGCGTGGCATTTGAATCCTTTTGCTTTTGCGTAATAGAGCGTTGTGGTTGAATCAAGCCCGCCGGAAAGGAGGATAACGGCCTTGTTCATATTAATTCTGGAGCCTGAGGCTAAACGCCTCGGCTCCACTTTGATAGATTCCATGAGGTATGCTGGGTTCGCCCATTAATATTATTCACATTACTAGTTTGGAACCGCGACGTTTAGTCGCAGGTTCCAAAATTACAGTTTAATTATCTGTCCTCTCTCAGCACCTGTTGAAATAAGCGATATCTTCGCTTCCGCCATCTCCGATATCCTGTCCATGTATTTCCTTGTGTTGTAAGGAAGCTCTTTGTAGGTCTTGACCTCGGAAATGTCCGTGTTCCAGCCGGGATACTCCTCATAGACCGGGACGCACTTCTCAAGCTTCGAGATATCGGCGGGGAAATCATATATCCTCTTGCCTTCGCACTCGTACGCAACGCAGAGCATCAGCTTCTCTATGCCGTCAAGGACGTCTATCTTCGTTAAGGCAAGGCCCGTCAGGCCGTTGACGCGCGACGCATGCCTCATCACGACCCCGTCGAACCAGCCGCACCTGCGGGGCCTGCCCGTGGTCGCGCCGTACTCCTTCCCCTTTTCTCTCAGCAGGTCGCCGGTCGGCCCCTGTATCTCCGTCGGGAACGGCCCGCTCCCGACCCTGGTGACATATGCCTTTACCACGCCCAGCACTTCTTCGATGCAATTGGGGCCTATGCCGGCGCCGGTGCATGCGCCGCCCGCTATCGGATTCGATGAAGTCACGTACGGATACGTTCCGTGATCGACGTCCAGCATCGTTCCCTGCGCTCCCTCGAGCAGTATCTTTTTCTTTGCCCTGACGGCGTCGCAGATGATGTCCGGGGAGTTTTCGACGACCATCTTCTTTATCGCATGCGCATAGCCGATGTATTCCGTGAAGATCGCGTTGATGTCCAGATCGCATTTCATCCGGTAGAACTCCTCGATCTGGAACTTCTTCTCCGCCATGTTCCATTCGAGCTTCTCCCTGAAGACCTTCTCGTTGTAAAGGTCCGATATCCTGATGCCGCGCCTGTTGAACTTGTCCACGTAGCACGGCCCTATCCCCCTGCTCGTGGTGCCGATCCTGCCGGCCTCCCTCTTTTCCTCCTGCGCCTTGTCGAGCAGTTTATGGTAGGGCAGTATCACGTGCGCCTGGCTGCTTATCATGAGATTCGCGCAGTCGCAGTTCTTGGCCTTGAGCGTTTCCATCTCGCCGATGAGCACCGCCGGATCTATGACGACGCCGTTGCCTATCACGCACTTCACATTGGGGTAGAAAATGCCGGAGGGGATGAGATGGAGCTTGAAGGTCTCGCTTCCTATCACCACGGTGTGGCCCGCGTTGTTGCCGCCCTGGTAGCGCAC
>CAZSXD010000166.1:0-2120 GCA_964611075.1 uncultured bacterium | reverse complement strand
GGTCCACTCGATCACTTTATCGATGGCGCTGTCGATGTCCCATCGGGGCTTCCATTTCAGTTCCTTCCTTGCCTTGGAACTGTCCAGATAGAGATAGCCCGTTTCATGGGGGTGACGCCCTTTTATTATCGAATATGAGGCGCCGTGACCCCATTTACTGCAAAGCTGTTCCACGATGCATTCGACCGTCTTTGCGTCTTTCCTGCCCGGTCCGAAATTCCAGGCGCCGGAGAACCGGGGGCCGTACGTGTAAAGTTTTTCGGCAAGGAGCATATATCCGGAAAGCGGTTCAAGAACGTGCTGCCACGGCCTGACGGCTTTTGGGTTCCTGATATTGACCTTCTTTCCGCTCAGCAGACCTCTTATTATGTCAGGGACAAGCCTGTCGGTGCCCCAATCGCCGCCCCCGATCACGTTCCCCGCCCGTGCGGTCGCGACCGCGATGCCGTACGAAGACCTGTAAGCAGAGGTCACCAGTTCGGAACAGGCTTTGCTGTTCGAATAAGGGTCGTAGCCTCCAAGCGCTTCCTTCTCTTCATAACCCGCCCTTTTTTCCCTGTTCTCGTAAACCTTGTCGGTGGTCACGTTGATGACGGCTTTGACGCGCGGGCATATCCTGACGGCTTCGAACATGTTCACCGCCCCCATCACGTTGATCGAATAAGTCTCGACCGGGAGCTTGTACGAGTCCCTCACGAGCGGCTGTGCCGCCATGTGAATGACGATGTCGGGGTCGGCCGATCTCATCGTTCCTTTTAGCTTTTCAATGTCCCTTATGTCGGCTATTGTGGAGGATACGAGATTATCGATATTGCAGAGCTCGTAAAGGCTGGGATCGGTGGGGGGCTCAAGCGCGTAACCGTGGACTTCCGCCCCCAGGAGAGAGAGCCAGAGGCAAAGCCAGCTGCCCTTAAAACCCGTGTGGCCGGTGATGAATACCTTTTTGTCCTTCCAGAAGCTTATGGCCATACTTTCCAGGGAGCCTTGCCGCTTTCCCAGAGATCGTTCAGCTGTTTTAAGTCTCTCATGGTGTCCATGCAGTGCCAGAAGCCCTCATGGTTGAACACTTTCAGCTGTTTTTCTCTGGTCAATTTTTTCATCGGCTCGCGTTCGAAGAAAACATCCTCTCCGCTGATGTAATCGAATATCTTTTTGTTCAATACGAAAACGCCGCCGTTGATATAGCCTTCCGTGATCTGGGTCTTTTCAAAAAAATCCTCCACAAGCCCGTCCTTTATGATGAGTTCGCCGAAGCGTGATTCCGGGTGCACCCCGGTCACCGTTGCGATCCTGTTCGAGGCTTTGTGGACCTCCAGAAGCTCCTTTATGTTGACGTCCGCGACGCCGTCGCCGTATGTCATCATGAAAACATCGGAATCGATGTATCTCTCCACCTGCTTCAGCCTGCCCCCCGTCATCGTGTCCTGGCCCGTGTCGACCAGCGTCACCTTGAAGTGGTCGTTCTTTTCCTTCTTGTGAGGCACTATCTTTGAGCTGTTGCCGTATTCAAGCGTGAAGTCGTTGTTAATGGCTTCGAAATTGAGGAAATAATCCTTTATGACCTCGCCTTTAAATCCCAGGCATATGACGAATTCATTGAACCCGTAATGCATGTAGGTCTTCATGATATGCCAGAGTATAGGATGCGGGCCGATCTGGACCATCGGCTTCGGCTTGAATTCGGTCTCTTCTTTGAGCCTCATTCCGATCCCGCCTGCAAGTATGACCACTTTCATAAAGCTCATGGATTATATCACCGAGTCCGCGATTGATAAAGAGGAATTAGTTATTTTCCGCGGTACACGACGTTCTTGACGTATCTCTTTGCAATGTCCATCATCTTTGTCACAGTTTCGATGTCAGCAGGCTTCAACTTCTTGAGCTCGATGTCCCCGCAATTCTCGGGCTCGAACTGTTGGAGCGCGTATTTTTTAGCTCCGGCTATCAATCTGACAATGTCCTCGATCTCATCCAGGCCGAATATCGTCGGCACTATCGTGGTCCGGAACTCATAGTCCACCTCGCCGGATATTAGAAAGTCAATCGTTTCCTTTATCTTGTTGATGTCCACCTTCACGTTCGCGGCTTTGCCGTAAGCTTCTAGCGGCGCCTTGACGTCC
>CAZSXD010000165.1:0-2165 GCA_964611075.1 uncultured bacterium | reverse complement strand
AGATAGAACAGGAAGCGACCTTCTTCGGCTCCATGGACGGCGCCAACAAGTTCGTAAGGGGAGATGCGATCGCCGGCATTATAATCGTTCTGGCCAACATAATCGGCGGCATCCTCATCGGCTGGCTCCAGAGGGGAATGGGTGTGATGGAAGCCCTCTCCACGTACGCCCTGCTTACGATAGGCGACGGTCTTGTGACGCAGATCCCGGCGCTTCTTATCGCGATAGCGACCGGTCTTGTCATCACCAAGTCGGCTTCGGAAATGAGCCTGGGAACGGACGTGGCCACGCAGATGTTCGCCCAGCCGAGGGCCTTCGCTTTTGTATCTGTGATACTCGGCTTCTTCGCCATCATTCCCGGACTTCCCACACTGCCTTTCCTTGCGCTCTCGGGGCTCAGCGCTTTTCTCACCGTCCTGCTTCTGCAGACCCGCGAAAAGAAAGAAGCGATGAAAGCCATGCCGGAAGAGGTTTCGGCAAAGGAGATATTGAAGAGGCCGGAGAGCATTCTCGGAACGCTCGGCCTTGATCCCTTGAGCCTCAAGGCCGGAAGGAACCTCATCCCCCTCATCGATCCGGCCCAGAAAGGCCCGCTGCTCGAAAAGATAACCCTGATCCGGTACAGGATCGGACAGGAGCTCGGCTTCGTCATCCCGGGTGTGCGTGTGATGGATGACCTGTCCCTGCCTCCGAACCAGTATGTAATCGAGATAAGGGGGACCAAGATTGCCACCGGCGAAGCGCTCATCGGACACAGGTGCGTCCACATGCCGGCCGCGGAACTGAGGGAAAAGAACATCACGGGCATCGAGATGAGGGATCCCCTCGCTAACGAGCCCGTGACATGGGTCGCGGAGGACATGGCGGGAGAGCTCCAGCGGCAGAACATCGAATCCGAGGAGACCGTGGAGTTCATGGCAAGGCACTTCACGGAAGTGATAAAGAGGTATGCCGACGAGATAATGACAAGGCAGAACGTGCAGTCGCTGATCGAGCTGGTGAAGAACACCAACGCCGCCATCGTGAGGGAGCTGATCCCGGACATGCTCTCGCTCGGCCAGGTGCACAAGGTGCTACAGCTCTTGGTGAGGGAGCGCGTTTCCATCCGTGACCTCTCCACAATACTTGAGAGGCTTGCGGACTACGCCCATCTCTCCCGCGACATAAACATACTCGCCGAGTACGTAAGGCAGTCCCTCGCCAGGCAGATATGCGAAACTTACGCCGACAAGGAGGCCGTCATCACCGTCACGACCATCGATCCGGGGCTTGAGGAAACGATGATAGGCGCCATCCACCAGTCGGAATACGGCTCTTTCCTTGCGCTCGATCCCAATGTGGGCGAGAGGGTGCTCGTGCAGATATCGTCGCAGATGCAGAACTTCAGGAGGATGAAGCTTGCGCCCGTGATACTCTGCTCGCCCAGGCTCCGCCCGCATTTCAAGAGGTTCATTGAAAGGAGCTTCCCTGATGTGGCGGTCCTTTCGTACAACGAGATCGTGCCTCAGGTGAAGGTCCAGTCGATAGGCATGATATCCCTTGAATAAGTGAAATATCCGCTAGTTGTCGACGATAATATGGCGGGTAAAGCATATGGCAGAAAAAGTAGATCAATTTCATGAAAGGATGCTCGAGCATATCGAGCCCGGGCACAGCGCGAAAGAGCTGGTCGAAAAGATTGTTAAGAGCGCTCTCGAGGTGGAGTACGGCGTGCAGTTCACGCTGAACCCCGGCTTTGCCAGAATGCTGTCCAAGCTCGCCGACGTCGTCGTGACCAACCCTGAGCTCCGGCGCCAGGCGCTGGCCGTGGCGGGCACCTACATCGAAAAAAAGCGGGAAGAGGTCAAACTGAGGAAGAAATGAGCGACAGCAGCGTAGACAGGGTGCGAATATCGAAAGAAGGCCAGGTCGCAAGGCCCTCAGGTGCCGCACCTTCCTGGATACCGCCCGTGCTGAAGCGGTTCTATGATTTCACACGTAAGATGGCAAAATCCTTCAGCAAGGAGATGCGCGAGGACAAGATAGAAGAAAGGGAAGAACAGCTGGTGAAAGCAGTAGCACGGTCTTTCAAAGGAGAGGTCTGATTGCCCGAGTCACGTGAAGACATAGAGAACAGGATAATCGCGATATTAAGGGAGCAGTTCCTTAAATATTCGGACGAGGTC
>CAZSXD010000164.1:0-2170 GCA_964611075.1 uncultured bacterium | reverse complement strand
TGTCTGCACTCCGTCCCGGTTCGTTACGTCAATTATGAATACTTTCGCCATTTTACGATTCTCTCCTATCTATACTCTTCGCTGGTCTTGTAATACTTGAACCATATATTAACAATAACTATCATCACTATCAACAGCAACACTGACGTGGCCGCTCCCGTCCCAAAGTCCCAGCGCTGGAAGGAATTGCGGAAGATATCCGTCATCATGAGGTCGCCCCACTCGCCGGGGAAGCCCGCGCCGAAACCGAACATCATTATGACTATATTGAACGAATATACATTATATATGAGGCCAAAAAGTATCAGGATGGCCCAGACAGGCTTGAGCAAAGGGAAAGTGATCATCCAGAACTTCCTCCAGGGGGAGGCTCCGTCGATATCGGCGGCCTCGTAGAGTTCGTCAGGGATCGTCTGCAGTCCCGCAAGAAGCATCAACATTGAAAGCGGCCAGAACCTCCATATCGTCGGTATTATGATCGCCCATAAAGTATTAGGTCCGAGAAGCCAGAAAGGCTTGGACGGAAGTATGTGCAGTATGTCGACAAGCGCGATATTGATCACGCCGATGTTCTTCTGCCACATGAAGCCCCAGAGAAGGCCCGTCACGTAAGTGGGGACGATCCACGGAAAAAGGAAAAGGGTCCTCACGATCGAGCGCCCCCTGAACCTCCTGTTGACCATCAGCGCCACGAGAAGCCCCACCCACAATGTGCCGAGTGTGACTACTATCGTGTAAATGACCGTGTTCCTGACGGCCTCCAGCAGCCCCAGCCTTATCGGGCTCTGCACATTGATAAGTACATTATAATAATTCTTGAATCCGACGAAGGGCGCGAGCAGATACTTGCTCAATGTGAACTGGTCAAGCTGGAGGAATGACATGTAAAAGCCCTGCACTATGGGCAAAAAATGGAGGAAGAACATCGCGACGGCCGTGGGAGCCAGGAAGGCGTAAGCGAACTTATTCTTCTTGATCTGCTTCCACATGGAGGCACAAATATACACCATTAACCGATTGCCCGCAACTTCCAATCTTGCTATAATTCACCTGTTTGCCATAATTAGAAGGAGGAATTCAATTGCGTAAATTTTCCCTGTTAGCCCTCGTTCTCATGCTTTCCTTGACCATAGCGGGCTGCGGAGGCAGGACCCCGAAGGAAGAGGCCGGAAAAACGGTCGTCCAGATGTGGGTGATGCCCAACTCCCTGGAGCCGATAGCCGATCTTGAAAGGATCCTCAAGGAATTCGAGGCGCAGAACCCCGGCATAAAGGTGAAGATCACGTCCGTGGACTGGGGTGCCGCATGGACAAAGATAACGACCGCGGCCACATCCGGCGACGTTCCTGACCTGGTGCAGATCGGATCCACATGGGTGGGTTCCATCTCCAGCATGAACGCCCTTATGGACCTGAAGGACAGGGTCGCGGAGCTCGGCGGAAAGAGCGTTTTCATCCCCGTCGCGTGGAAGACCTCCGGCATAGAGGGTTCCGGACAGGTGACCGCCATTCCGTGGTTCATGGACGCAAGGGCGATGTTCTACAGGACCGACGTTCTGCGTGAAGCGAAGGTCAGCCCGAAAGAACTTGATAACTGGGACTCGTTCGTGAAAGCGCTCCAAAAAATAAAGGACGCGAAGGTCTCCATCGACGGCCTGGAAGTGGCGCCGCTCGGGATCTCCGGAAAGAACGACTGGAACGTGATCCACAATCTTGCGCCGTGGATCTGGGCGATGGGCGGCGACTACATAGCGCCGGACAGGAAAAGCTCGGTACTCAATTCCAAACAGGCCCTCACCGGCGTGCTTTATTACATCGATCTCGTGAGAAAAGGGTATGTGCCCATCGAATACCTTGAGCTGAACACCGCCCAGGTATCGTCCAACTTCAACAACGGTTCATGCGCCATATACTTTGACGGCCCCTACGAGGTGAAGACCCTCACCACACCCCCGGGACAGGGAGGCGCGGCAGGCTCGCTCACTTCAAGGAACTTCGCAGTGGCGCCCTATCCGAAAGGCCCGAAGGGGAGGTTCACCTTTGTCGGCGGAAGCACCCTGGGCATATTCAAGAACGCCAAACATCCCGAGGAGGCGTTCCAGGTCATAAAGTACCTCACCTCGACAAAGACCCAGGTGGATTACGCGAAGCTGACCGGCTTCCTGCCTGCC
>CAZSXD010000163.1:0-2245 GCA_964611075.1 uncultured bacterium | reverse complement strand
CATATCTATCACGAAGATATTGCCGGCGATATCCGGGATTTTAAAGGATGACGGCATTGTGGTAACATTGGTAAAGCCGCAGTTCGAGGCCGGAAAAGAGGATGTCCCGAAAGGCGGCGTGATAAAAGACACGAAAGTGCATCAAAAGGTGCTTGATAAGTTGAGGCAGGAGGTAAAAGGCCTGGGTTATGAGGTTTCAGGCGAAACTCGATCCCCTATCACCGGACGCGACGGCAACGTGGAATATTTCATGCTTCTTAAGAGGGGCGGCTAGATGGATCCTTACATTATAATAATAGCGGTCTCGGGTTTCGGCGGAGCGGTGCTGGGATTCATTGTTTTTTCCATATTTAACAGGCTTTTTATCAGCTTCAAGATGTCAAGAAGGGTAGGGCTTGCGCAGATCTCGCAGGAAGAGGCCGAGGGCCTGCTTAAGAAAAAGGGGTTCAGGATAATCGACAGGCAGAAGCGCGCCGACATCATTACCTACATCGACGGAAAGCCGAACCTGGGCTTCGTCCAGGCCGACTTCATCGTGGAGAAGAACAAGAAGAAATACGTCGCGGAGGTCAAAGCGGGCGAGCTTGTGGCGGAGGCGACCGAACCGTCCACCAGAAGGCAGCTGCTTGAATACAAGTTCGCCTACAGGCCGGACGGCGTGCTCCTTGTCGACATGATAGACCGGTCGATCCACCTCGTGGACTTTGAGCATCCCTCCTACACCGAGGAAAGATTTTTCAGGTTGATACTTTTCACCTTACTTGCTATCATTTCGGCCTGTGTTATCTGGATCTTTGTCTCGATCAAGATAATTTAAGCAGCTTGCGCCCGAGACTAAAGTCTCGGATAAATTATCCGACATTTCAGTGTCGGGTTTTTAGTTGAGAAATAATAATGGCAATTCAGCTTTCATATTACGCTAAGCAAAGGCTGGTCAAGCGACTTATCGATGTCGTCATGATCGCGTTCCTGCTGCTCACTCTGTTCCCCATTTTCTGGATGGTCTACTGCTCCTTCAAGGACAATACTGACATATTGACGGGAAAGATCTGGCTGACCCGTGCTGCGGCGAACATAATAGCGATCGACCGCGATCCCGCTTACATATACCTGTGCTCCTCCGACGGCAAGGTGACGAAGCTGACGAATGATCTTAAGCCGGTGAAGAGCATGTCCATAAGGTCCGGCGCCACTTCTTTCGCATTTGATGAAAAATACATCTGGGTGGCCACCGCCAACAAGGGCCTTTCAAAGATCCGGCGGGACGACCTTAAAAGGGTCGGCTCCTTCAAGTATCCGATCTACGGCGTCGACGTCAACAAGGTCGCGTCCTCCGTCATACACAGAGACGGCCGTCTGATCTGGATAAGCCTCGAGCACAGGGATTTCGAGGCCGTGCTTGAATTCGACGCGGACGTCGGCAGATTCATGAGGCTCATCGATATCAAGAGCGACCTCTCGCCATTTCAGGCCCTGACAATGACAAGGTCAGGGGGAATGCTGTACGTGGGCGGCGACAAGGGGCTGCTTGCCGTCAACATTGAAAAGGGGAAAGTCGCAAGGACTTATCCGATAGAGGTCGGCGGGATCACGGCCAGGGTTTGGAGGATAGTTCCATTCCAGGGGAAGCTTTTGCTCGGCACTTCCCGGGGTCTGCTTGAATTCAGCCCGTCGAGCGGTGCGGTGATAAGAAGCTACTCCACCGATAACGGCCTGATATCCGATCAGGTGGGCCAGATCCTCATCAGGGGTGACGCGGCATACCTCGGCACCAACCAGGGCTTGGCAGTGCTGGATATGCGCAGCGGCAGGATAAAGAATTTCAGCGAGCTTTTTGCAAGGAACGGGGGATACGCGTACGGAGACGTCCTTTCGATAAGCGAAAGCGGCGGCGAACTGCTCCTTGGCTCGACTAACGGCAGGCTCACCCGCTTCAGTGAAAAGGCAGGGAAGGTAGAGGGATCGCTCACGATAAAAGCGGGGCATACCGTGTTCAGGTGGAGGAATTACATAGACATGTGGTACAACATCGACTTCGGACTGTACCTGCGGAATTCGCTGATAATATGCGGGATCTCAATGGCGATCGCGATGCTGTTCGCCACGATGGCCGCGTATTCTTTCTCGCGCTTCCGTTTCCCGGGTTCAGACCTCATAAGCAACCTCATACTCGCGACACAGATGATCCCGGCGATAATGTACCTCATTCCCATATACATAATGTTCGTCAAGTTCAACGAGGTCA
>CAZSXD010000162.1:0-2281 GCA_964611075.1 uncultured bacterium | reverse complement strand
AGTATGCGCGCGACACCCGAAGCAAGCCGGCCCAGCGTCCTGCCTTTCGCGTCGACAAGATACCATCTTCTCTTTATCTCAGAGGCTTTTGTCGAATATGTTCTTTCTTTTTTCATAATAAAACATTCAATATTTTACATTACTTAGATAAAGCCCGCAAGAAGGAGCTAAAGCGCTCTTTTTCGCTGTCTTCCTCGCTCGCCCCAACGCTTCTGTTGGGGCAAGCATGGCTTTTATGTCCCCTGCCCCGATCCTGCCGCTTCCCGTCTCGATCAGACTTCCCACGATGAAACGGACCATCCTGTAAAGGAACGCGTCCGCCTCGATCCTGAACACGATCAAATGTCCCTCATATCCACATTCCCGGATAAGGTCCCCGGACAGTGTTCCCACCCTAAGACCGAAGACCCGTCTTCTGAAAGCCCTCTGCGCTACATCCCTCGCGCTGAAATTGAAAAAATCGTGCCGCCCCATGAAAAGCCTGGCGGCATCCGACATTTTTTTGACGTCAAGCGGGCGCTTAACGTGGGCTGCCCTGCCCTGGAACATCACGGGGAGATCTTTCCCGTTGTACAATAAATACAGATATTCCCGTCTTCTTGCTGAGGCCCTTGCATCAAATGACGCTCTTGCCTCTGCCGATCCGATGACCCTCAAATCGCCGGCCAGCTTGGTGTTCAGGGCCTCGGCGAATTTCCGGGCCGGAATGCCCGAACTTGTCCTGAAATTCGCCGCCTGGGACAAGGCATGGACGCCCGCATCCGTCCTCCCCGCCAGTACTAGCCTTGCTCTCTTCCCGGTCAGCTTGTGTATGGCGGTCTCGATCTCGCCCTGCACCGTTCTTCTGTCATCCTGAACCTGGGATCCCGAGAATCCGGAGCCGTTAAAGCTTATGAGAAGCTTTATGTTCCTCACACAAGTTCTAATACCGCCATCGGCGCGTTGTCGCCCGTATGTGCGGCAACTTTCACGATCCTGGTGTACCCTCCGGCCCTTCCTTCGAACCTCACCGGAAGCTCTGCGAACATCCTCTTGATCAGGTCCCTGTCCCTCATCACGTCAAAGACCTTCCTGCGGGACTGGATCGTGCCGTATTTGGCGAAAGTTATGAGCTTTTCCGCCATCTTCCGCGCTTCCTTTGCGCGATGGACGCTCGTTTCCACCCTGCCGTGGATGAAAAGCGACCTCACTATGCTCCTGAGCATCGCCAGCCTCTGATCGGTCGGCCTGCTCAGCTTGCGGTTGCTATTTCGATGTCTCACTTCCGCCTCCCTTGGGACCTTCCGACTGCTTCAGCGTGATCTTGTATTCCTTCAGCTTGTCCATGAACTCTTTGGCTGACTTGGCCCCGAAGTTCTTTATCTTCATCAGGTCGCCTTCGGAATAATCCACAAGTTCGCCCACCGTCTTGATGCCCGCTTTCTTGAGACAGTTCGACGACCTGGCGGAGAGCTCAAGGTCGTCTATGCTCATCTCGAGCACGGATTCTCTGGCCTCTTCCTTGCCGGATACCGATATGCCCAGCGATTCCGATCTCTGGCCCAAGTTGACGAACATGTCAACATGCCTCGCGAGTATCGTTGCGCTTTCCTTCATGGCGTCCTCGGGTGTCATGGCACCGTTCGTCCACACGTCCAGAATCAGCCTGTCGTAATTTATCTCCTGGCCCACTCTGACCTCCTCCGTCGTTATGTTCACCTTCATGACCGTGGTAAATATGGAATCAATGGGCACCGTTCCGATCGTCTGGTTCGGTCTTTTGTTGCGCTCCGCGACCACGTACCCCTTGCCCTTCTCGACGGTCATCTCGATATTGAGTTTGCCGTTCCCCTCAAGGTTCGCGATCACATGGTCGCCATTGACTATCTCGATCTCGGCGTCGTGGGTGATCTGGCTTGCCTTGACCTCGCCTTTTCCCTTGGCCTTAAGCGTCATGATCTTCGGTTCATCGGAATGCGACCTTATGACGATGGATTTTAAGTTGAGTATGATATGAAGGACATCCTCGACCACCCCCGTGATCGTCGAGTACTCGTGTGCTATGCCGTCTATCTTTATCGAGGTGATCGCGGCCCCCGTCAGGGAAGAAAGCAGCACCCTCCTTAAAGCGTTGCCGAGTGTCGAGCCATACCCTCTTTCAAGCGGTTCCACTATGAACTTGCCGTGATTGCCCTCCTGCGGCACGTGCCTCACCCAGGGTTTTTCTCCGATCATTATCATTTTACTGCCTCCTTGCCCGCCTATGGTGGGCTTATCTTGAATAGAGCTCGACTATCAACTA
>CAZSXD010000161.1:0-2309 GCA_964611075.1 uncultured bacterium | reverse complement strand
GAAAGCGATGAGGCTTGTTGAGGAGCTCTTCAGGGACGGAGAGGATGCGCTCATGATGATAGGGATGCTCGCCAGGCTCTACAGGATGATGCTGCAGGTGAAGTGCCTTGAAGGAAAAGGCAGGAGCCAGAATGAGATAGCAGGCGTTCTGCGCTCAAAGCCCTTCTTCGTTAAAAAATGCATGGATAGAACGCATCTTTACACGGTGGAGCGGCTGGCAGGCAACATCAGGGCACTTCATGAAGCCGATATGAAGATCAAAACGGGATATTCTCCGAGGCTCACTATTGAAATGCTTGTCCCGGAGCTCATCAGTGGAAAATGACATATTGAAGACCGGCGGAAGTAGGGCGCTGAAGGCGTTCTATTTCGTGTCTTTCGTGCTCATGGTCCTCGTTTTCCGCCTCTTCTGGCTTCAGCTTGTCAGGCATGACTTTTACAGGGAGATCTCTTTTGATCAGAGGCTCCGTTCAATAATCCTTTCCCCGGACAGGGGGGATATCTATGACAGGTCCGGCAACGTGCTGGCCACATCCATCGACAGTTATTCCGTCTTCGCGGTGCCCGCCTCGATAAAGAACAAAAAGGAGGTCTCTTCGGTCCTTGCCGGGATGCTCGGTGTCGGCGTCACGTCCGTTTTTGAAAGGATCAATGTGAACAAGCCGTTCGTCTGGGTGAAGAGGAAGATCGAGGAACCGGTCGCAAAAAAAATAATGGCCAAAGGCATCAAGGGGATCGGTTTTCTGCAGGAGAAGAAAAGGGTCTACCCCAAAAAGACGCTTGCCGCCCAGGTGATCGGCTTTGTCGGAACGGACAACCAGGGCCTGACCGGGATAGAACTTTCCTTTGAGAGATACCTGAAAGGCCAGGAGGGCCGCCTTATCACGGAAAAGGACGTAGGAGGGAGGGACATACTCACTTCCAGCCTGAGAACGCTGACCGCACCTTCCGACGGAATGGACCTCACGCTCACGATCGATGAGCCGATACAGTACATTGCCGAGAACTCGATCAGGGAAATGGTCGAGAGCTCGAACGCTTTGTCCGGAAGCGTAATAGTGATGGACATCAGGAGCGGCGATATACTTGCCCTTGCGTCCTACCCCACTTTCGATCCCAACGATTATCAGAGATACAATATGAACGTGTGGGTGAACAGGGCGGTGACAGATGTATACGAGCCAGGGTCGACCTTCAAGCTCGTGACCGTAGCTTCGGCACTGGATGAAGGCACGATAAAAAGGGATACGAAGGTCTACTGCGCCGATTCGCTGGAAATAGGCGGGCGCATTATAAGGAACTCGCACAAACTGGACTTCGGCAAGAGATACCTTTCGATCGATGAGATACTTTGCCAGTCGGTCAACGTCGGCGCCGCCCAGATAGCCATGAAGATGGGGAAGGACAGGTTCTACCAGAGGATCAGGGATTTCGGGTTCGGCCAGCCGACCGCCGTGGGACTTCCCGGCGAGTCGCGGGGCATATTGAACCCGCCGTCATCGTGGAACAAGCCGGACATAGCGATGATCGGCTTCGGGCAGAGCATCGCTGTCACGCCCATCCAGCTTATCACATGTCTTTCGGCAATTGCGAACAAGGGCATGAGGATCGAACCCATCCTTGTCAAAAGGATCGAAAGCCCCGACAAGGCGGTCGTCAAGGTGTTCGAGCCGGCGGGCTCCGCAAGGGCGGTCTCCGAAAAGACGGCGGATGAAGTGCTTGGGCTCTCCGAGAAGGTCGTACTGAAAGGTACGGGGAAATCGGCGCAGATCGCAGGATTCAGGGTAGGCGGCAAGACCGGAACGGCGCAGAAGCCCCGGCCCGGCGGCGGAGGTTATATGGACGGCCGTTACATCTCTTCTTTCATCGGTTTTGCGCCGTTGAGCGATCCAAGGATCTCCGTGCTCGTGATGGTGGACGACCCGAAACCCGTTTTCTGGGGCGAAAGGATCGCCGCACCGGTCTTCAAAAAAGTGATGGAATTCACCTTAAGAAGGCTTTCCATTGCTCCGGACAAAATCTCAAATCCTGTGATATAATCGTTAAATCATGAAGAAAAAGCGGGCATTGTCAGGCATTAAGCCATCCGGCAGGCTCCACCTCGGCAATTACTTCGGGGCGGTCTCGAACTGGGTCAGGATGCAGGACGAATACGAATGCTTTTTCTTCATTGCCGACCTCCACGCCCTGACGACGGGCTACGAGGACACCTCGAATTTTCGTGAGAACATATTTGACGTGTCCGTGGACCTGCTCAGCGCAGGTCTCGATCCGGAAAGATCCACCCTGTTCGTGCAGTCCGACATACC
>CAZSXD010000160.1:0-2337 GCA_964611075.1 uncultured bacterium | reverse complement strand
AGCTGGTCCGAAACGGCCTGCAGGAGCGTCATCTCATCGTTCGTGAGGGAGGTCTTGTTCTCTCTTGCAAGGGAAAGCACCCCGACTATCTCGACGGGACCCTTCAGGGGAAGGTAGATCGCCTTTGCGAACGATAATGTCTCGGTCGACCATCCTGCAGGCAGTCCCTTCTCATATACCCACATTGCGACGGAGAGCTCCTTTTCATCATCCGGTATGGCCATGCGCAAAATGTCCTCATATTTCACTATGTCGTTCTTGACGATAGCCCTGCACTTTCCGCCGAGCATCACCTCTGCCTCTTTCTGTATGTCTTCAATGCACTGGCGGCTGTTGCGCGCGCGCGCGATAACGGACGCTATCTTGAACATGGTTTCCGTCCGGTTCTCCCTTTCTGCCAGCAGGCGCTCGTTCCTCCTGATCTTGCTCGTAAGGTAGCCCATTACGATCGCCGTGAGCACGTAGAATATTGACATGATCATGTCTTCTTTTTTTGCGATGACGAACGTATATGGCGGGGGGATGAAACGCAAATCCCAGCTCATGACGCTTGAGATCGCGAAGAGCATCATGGGAAGCATCGACAAGAACATGCTGAGAATGAGCACCGCGAAAAGGAACAGGTATCCCACCGCGTGATAGCCAAGTATTGGCAGGAGCAGCCTGCCTGCCGCGGTAACTGCGGCAAGCGAAAGCCCCACGACCCAGTAATCATTCAACCCGCTCTCAAAGTTCAGCCCCGGCATACGCGGGGCAAACCCTTCCCGGCCCTCCTCGAATTCGCTGACGGGGATGACATGGATCGCCATATTCTTCGTATCCCTGATGAGCCTGCTCGTGGTCGAGCCGACGAAGATCTGCTGGAGAAGCGTCCTTCCTGAGTGGCCTATCACTATCTGGCTTATGTGCTGCTTCTTCGCGAAATTCTCCAGCTCCGTTGCGACGTCGCGTCCCGAAAGCCTTACGGTCTTCGCCCCCAGCTGTTCCGCGAGCTTATAGCTGCTTTCCAGCTCCTGCCTGTCCTTCTCGCTCCACTTCGCGGAGAAAAATCCTGTGTTCTCCACCGCGACGACGAACCACTCGGACCTGTAGCGCCTGGCGATCAAAGCGCCTCTCCTTATCAGTTTTTTCGCGTTGGGGCTCGGGCTTATGCATACCATTATACGGTCCACCATCTGCCAGGCTTCCTCTATGCCGTGTTCTTTCATGTATTCTGACAGGTCCTCGTCAACTTCCTGCGCCGTCTGCCGCAGCGTGATCTCTCTCAGGGCATTCAGGTTGCCTTCGCGGAAGAAGTTCCTGAGGGCGGAGTCTATCTTGTCCTTCTTGTATATGTCTCCTCTCTTGAGGCGGTTGAGGAGCGCTTCAATAGTTATGTCAACCGCCACGATCTCGTCAGCCTGCGCCACCAAACTGTCCGGTATGGTTTCCCGGACCATTACTCCCGTGACCGTCTTTATCATGTCATTAAGGCTCTCGAGATGCTGAACGTTCAGCGTTGTAATGACGTTGATCCCGGCGTCGAGTATCTCCCTTACGTCCTCGTAGCGTTTTGCATTTTTCGAGCCCGGGACATTGGTATGCGCGATCTCATCGATGAGAACAGTTGTGGGATGCCTTTTAATGATGGCCTCCGTGTCCATTTCCTCGAAGGTCCTGCCCTGGTATTCAATCTTCTTTTTGGGTATTACGGGGATGTCGCCTATCTGCCTGTCGGTTTCGGCCCTTCCGTGGGGCTCCACGTAACCGATCACAATTTCTTCGCCGCGCTTTAGCCGGCGGTTGCCCTCGTTGAGCATGGTGAACGTCTTGCCCACACCGGCCGCATAGCCGATGAAGATCTTGAGCTTGCCCTTCTCAGGGTTTTTGCTCGCTATCTTCAGTGCCTCTTCCGGTGTCAGCCTTTGGTATACGTCGCTCATATTACCCGCCTATTGTATTCCTTTTGACGAGAACTTGTCCAAAAGAACGTTGAGTTTTAACACATTGACCCGCCTGTCGCCAAATATCAGGAAGTACCTGTTTTCCCTAACTTGTGATATCAACTTGAGAACAGCAGTTTTCTTCATTCCCCTTGCCGTTGCCACTCTGTCCGCCTGGAAAACGGCGGCCGCGTAACTTATGTGCGGGTCAAGCCCGCTGCCCGATGCATAGATCATATCGGAAGGTATCTGATCAGCCTTTTTGGTCCGGTCGGAGGCAAGTATCAAAGCTTTCCGCTTTTCCACCTGGTCTTTCAAGGCTTTGCTCGTTGCCGAAAGATTGCTCGCGCCCGATGGTATCGTTGCATAATCACCTGATGAAGGCCTGGACCAGAAATATTTGCTCTTATCGAAC
>CAZSXD010000159.1:0-2338 GCA_964611075.1 uncultured bacterium | reverse complement strand
GCGCACGACCATGTTAAGGTCCTTCGCGAGAAGGTCGGTTATCTTACCCTTCCCCTCGTCGCCCCACTGCGTGCCCACGATGACGGTTACTGACATGTTCCTCCTTTAAAGCCCCGTCATTATAATTTTTTTTGACCTTTAGCGCAACATAATATATCATATCCCCATGCCGGCTAATAAATACTGCCTCGGCGATTATAACGACGACAAGC
Source organism: uncultured bacterium (assembly GCA_964611075.1). Classification (GTDB taxonomy): domain Bacteria; phylum Margulisbacteria; class WOR-1; order CAVSGV01; family CAVSGV01; genus CAZSXD01. The sequence goes on along the minus strand of CAZSXD010000159.1, from coordinate 2,126 downwards.
TCATCGAAGTCCTCGCCGGCAAGTTCGGCACCGACAATTCCAGCGAATTCTTCCGGCAGATGTTCACGACCCTCGCCAAGATCTCGCTGGACAAGGCCGAACTCATGGACATAAAGCTCATTAACAACATCCTGAAGGAGCTCCGGTACGCTTTCAAGGTCTTCGCCAGGTACCGCAACACGCGCAAGGTGGTGATGTTCGGCTCCCACCGGATAAGCGACAGAACGGACGAATATAAGATCGCGGAGATGTTCGCCAGGGAGATGGCCGAGAAGGGCTTCATGGTCATAACAGGCGGCGGGGGAGGCATAATGGAGGCGGGCAACCGCGGGAGCGGTGCCGGGCGCAGCTTCGCGGTCAATATCAAGCTCCCCACGGAGCAGCTTCCCAACGCTTACGTCCGGGGCGAAAAGCTCATCACCCTCAGATATTTCTTCACGCGGAAGCTCGTCTTCATCAAGGAATCGGACGCGACGGCGCTCTTCCCGGGGGGATTCGGAACGCACGATGAAGGCTTTGAGGTCCTCACACTTCTTCAAACAGGCAAGACACCGCCAAGGCCGCTTGTTTTCGTCGATGCGAAGTTCGGTCATTACTGGAAGGATTGGTTCTGGTTCGTGAGGAACAACATGCTGAAGCGCGGGATGATCCATGGAAATGACCTTTCCCTTTTCAAGGTGACCAACGACGTCGACGAGGCCGTTGACTTCGTGGCGAATTTCTACAAGAACTATCATTCGCTCCGGTATGTGGGCAGCAGGATGATCTTGAGGCTGAATACGCCGCTGAGTGAACACCAGATAAGCAGGCTCAATTTGAAATTCCGCGACATCCTCACTTCCGGCAGGATCGAGGCCGCAGGCCCGTCAAAAGAAGAGATAAAGGACAAGGACAATGTCGGCCTCTTCAGGCTCAATCTCAATTTCGACCGCCTGAGCTACGGCCGCCTCCATCAGCTCATCCACGATATCAACAGGATGTGACCCGGAAATACCCCGCATTTAAATGCGGGGAATATGTTAAAATCATAGCATCATGTACCAGATGCTCAATATCCCGCTCGACGCCGAGCAGCACCACACCTGGCACTACCTGCTCAAATTCCCGCTCTATGCGCGCAAGGAATGGATAAGAAAGAACCTGGATACCGTCGTTTCAGTTCTCAAGAACCTTCTGTCGAACAGGATAACCCTGGACAAGGTCCTGCACGAGAACCATAAATCCCCGTGGGATTCGATCGGCTTCATATGCATAAACGACAACATGTACCGGGAGGCGGAGGCCATTTACGACGCGGTCTTTCACAAGCTCAACGATCTCAAAGAGGACACGACGCTCGCGCTGTACAACCGGGGCATAGCAAGGTTCCTCCAGGGCCGATATAAGGACGCGTACGATGACTTCCGGCTGGCCACAAAATCTGACCCGCATTCCCACGAGAGGCAAAGCCTCACCTGGGGCGCGATCAAGTACATGGATGAGGTGCTCTTCCCCACGCGCGAGACTATCAAGCGCAACCATGAAAGGCTGGTGCGCGACCTGAACATGCCGAAAATGGCGGGCGAGGCGGTGGGCCCGAACAAGTTCAAGGTCTTCCGAAAGTGGAATTCTTCCACTCCCCTCTTCTCCCAGGCGATCAGCCAGGGCGGCGGATATTATCTGACGCTGAAGAACCATCACCACGAAACAAAGGGGATCGTCATTGATCCGGGATATAATTTTCTCGATATTTTCCGCGAGCACAGGCTGGGGATACTGGACATCGACGCGATAATAATCACGCATGACCACGACGACCATTCGGAGGCCCTCGAGGGGATACTCAGCCTTGTCGCAAGATACAACGATTACAAGCTTTCCGGCCCTTCAAAGGTGGTGGACATTTTCGGGTCGCCCGGCATCATGCTCAAGTACCAGGGGCTGTTCAACAAGACCGACCGCGAAGGCAACAACGAGATCAATTTCAAGCTGATGATACCGGGCAACAGGATAACCGAAATGGCCGGCGTCCCCCTCATGGAAAAATACGGCTTCGAGCTCATGGTGAACCAGGCATACCATCCGGAGCTGTGGACGAACCAGGAATCGACGGTCGGATTGACCATTGAAACGAACCTCACATACAA
>CAZSXD010000158.1:0-2408 GCA_964611075.1 uncultured bacterium | reverse complement strand
GACATCACCGCCGCCGACCTCAACGCTCGTCCCCCGGAAGTCAGCCTTCGCTATCATCTCGACGGGCGCCAGCAGCTGGTAATTTATCGCTATGGCCGTCGGTCTTTTCCTTGAGATGGATACGGCCAGCCAGTCCGCCACCCTGTAGGTCGTCCCAAAATAATTGATCCCGCCGCCCTTGGAATAATCCTCCGTGATGACGACGGGCCTTGTTTCCGGCGTGATGATCCCCCTTGTGTCGCTCAGGCTGAGGTACGCGCGCGAATTGGGCGAACCCACGATGCCTTCCAGGCTCTTATCGTCAACGTAGACGCGGTTCACGTCGCTTTCGACGGGATTCTTCACGAACTCGCTCACGCCGATCGCCACTTCAATGGTGTTGACATGGAGAATGCCGGCCGGATTGGCCAGGACGTCCGTCACTCCGCTGGAGAGAGCCGCGAACCGGCTTTTTAGGCTCGGCTGGAATTCCGGCGGCTGGGTGTAATCGTAAGAGTAAGCGGAATTAAGCTCGGCGTTCGCGCAAAAAGCGCCGGATGCCGTCAATACAAGGAACAGCAGGAACAGCGACTTTTTCATGATCAATTCCCGACCGGCCTGACGGTCCTGCCGTCGCTTCTGAAAGTTATGTCCCCACAATCATCGGTGCGCAGCACCCTTGCGCCGCAGTCTTCCAGCTTCTCCACTGTCGAGGCGTCCGGGTGTCCGAATTTGTTGTCTGCCCCCACGCTGATCGCTGCGAACCTCGGCCGCACCGCGGCAAGGAAGGCCTGCGAGCTGGAATATTTTGACCCGTGATGGGCGACCTTAAGTATATCGCTTTTCAGATCGAAGCCTGCGGCCATGATCCGATCTTCTCCGGCATTCTCGATATCGCCGGTGAAAAGGAAAGCGGTATTCCCGTAAATAAGCCTCATGACGATCGAATTGTTATTGAGCTCGGAACCTTTGCCTTTTATGAAAGGCTGGAAGGGGCTCAGGACCTCGAAGGTCGCAATACCCCCGAGCTCGATCATCCGTCCCGCGCGCACGATGCCGTACTTGATCTTGTTCTTCCTGACAAGCTCCAGGAAATTCCTGTATGCCTTATTATCCGTTCCCTGCCCCGAATCGATGACAGAATCCACCTTGAACTTGGAGAGCACGTCGAGCAGTCCGTCGACATGGTCGCCGTGGGGATGCGTGAGCACGACCACATCGAGTTTGTTCACTCCTTTTTTGCGCAGCTTCGATGCCACTCCGCTCCTGTAATCCCCGCCGTCGATAAGCATTTTTGATCCGTCCGGCGCTTCGATCAGTATCGCGTCCCCCTGTCCAACGTCCATGACCGTCACCTTGAGGCCGCTCCCCGCAAAAGTGATGGAAGAGAAAATGAATACTGCGAACAGTATCAGGGCGGCCCTTAGATCGAACCTTAGTTTACCCCTCATTGCCTCAAGCCCTCCAATAAGGATTATATAATAACAGGCTATGCATAACAAACCCGGCGGAGCGAAATATGCGGCGGCAAAAGGAAGGCCCGCAAAGAAGGAAACAAGTGAATTCAGCAGAAAAAGCATTATCGTGAGGAAGTTGTTGATCGCGTGCGCGACGGGAAGGAACATCTGCCCTATCAGCGTCGATGCGAAGCCGAGTATAACCGCCGCCTCGATCCACGGAACGATCAGGAAGTTCGATATCACCGAAACGAATGAAACCTGGCCGAAGTTATAAAGTATCACAGGCGAGGTCGCGATCGTCGGGCCCACCGAGATCGAGAGAGCTGCCGACAACTTCTTCGGGATATGTTCGCTTAACCTTTCTTCAAGGACCGGGGCGACATAGAACAGCGCCCATGTGGCCAGGAAAGAAAGCTGAAATCCTATGTCAAAAAGGCTCAGGGGTGACGCAATGAGGATGAACAATGCCGAAACCGCAAGTGAATTATAGAAGCCGTTGTTCCTGTAGAGGTACTTCGCGATCAAAGCCGCCTCCGCCATTACGGCGGCCCTTATGATCGATGGCCCGGCACCGGTCATTATAGTAAAGATCACGTTGGCAAACGTGACAATCCCAAGCCTTAAGATCGGCGGAAGTCCCGTGCATCCGCATACGGCCGATATCAGAGAAATGATAATAGCGACCTGCGTACCCGACACTACCAGAAGATGGATGACCCCCGCTGTCTTGTAGTTCTGTTTGAGGTCATACGGCAGCGGCGATGCCTGGTCGCCGAATATCACGCTCCCGAGGAGCAAAGAATAGGGCTTTTCCATCGTTCTGTCGATGACGGACAAAAGTCTATCCTTCAGCGCGGATATGAGGGTGTTTGACGGTGCAGGAGCGAGGCTGTCATTCAAATGAGCGGACGCGGAATGAAAAGCGAATAAACCAAGAATGAAAATGATGAGCAGGACCAAATATACGGG
>CAZSXD010000157.1:0-2439 GCA_964611075.1 uncultured bacterium | reverse complement strand
CCCTGATCTACTTCATCTCGTCCAGAAGCCCCGCCATCGCCGCGATCACATCCTTCGTCTCGGGCTTCATGAACTCCTCATAAGTGAAGATCTTCCGGCCGTAATTGAACGCCGCAACAGAGGAAGATGAATAATACATGTCCAGCGCGCCCTTCACTTTCTTTGAAAGCTGCTTTTTTACCGAGCCTTTCAACGCGTCGATCCTGTACGTGTTGAAGCACAGCGCAAAGGTCACATATTCGGGCGATGAGGCGTTCATCGAAGACAGCATTTTATCCGCTTTGCTCTCTATCGCCCACTCGCTGCCCCCGTCCTTTGAATAATCGATGTCGAACGCCTTAAGCGCCGTTCCAAGGTCTGCCATGCTCTTATCCACCATGTTCACCGTGTCCGCCGGGGTATAAATTATGTATCTCTTCCAGGCGCTGCCGTTCAGCAGGGCGTACGCCCACCCCAGCCTGTTGTATGCTTTTGCATAATAAAGCGGATAATACTGAGCGGGAGAGATGCTCATGCCCTTTTCGGTCGTCAGATTGGATATCGACGTGAGCACTTCGTTGATCCACGAATCCGCATCCTGGTACATTTCCAGCTGGGTGTAGAGCTTCATCACGCTCCCCTCGATCGCCCTGTGGGTGAGTATGGCCCTCCTGTAAGCGGATGCTATCGCGTAAGGTAGCGCCTCCAAGGCGGCCGACGGAGAAGCGTCCTTAGAGTTCAGTATCTCAACAGCCTTCGCTGTCACCGCGCCGAAAGCGGAGAGAGCGTTCTCGTAGGCACCCAGTTTTTCCCTCACGATGCCCTTTTTGTACAGCTCCGCCATGATCTGCACGGGCTTGCTCGACTCAGGCGAAACTATAAAGTCCGTGACGGAAGCGCCGAGGCTTCTTGCGTCCGAGGGGGGCAGTTCCAGCGTTTCGGCATAGGCCTGCCCGCCGAATGGCGAGGCCTGGGCGAAACAGCTCCCCGACAGGGAAATGATGATGACAGCGATAAGAAATAGCTCTTTCATGGTGAAAAACCCCGTTATCTTACCACATAATTATAGTATAATCAAAACCTATGGCGGTGACGAAAAAGGACGTCGAGCATGTGGCGAAGCTTGCCCGGCTCGGGCTGACGGATGAGGAAAAGGGAACTTTCACAGAACAGCTTTCCGCGATCCTTGAATACGCCGGAGAGATAAACAAGCTCGACACGAAGAACGCGGAGCCCACTTCGCACGCTATCCCCATGAAGAACGTGATGCGGGAAGACAGGGTTTCGGAATTCGGGGACACGGGATCGATCGTCAGGATATCGCCGCAGCACCGCAGCAACATGTTCAGCGTTCCCAGGATCATGGAGTGACGATGGAACTTCACGATCTCACTGCCCACGAACTCCACGCGAAACTCGCAAAGAAAGAGGTCTCGGCGGAAGAGATAACGAAAGCGTTCCTCACAAGGATAAGCAGGGTGGAGAATTCCGTTTCCGCCTTCATGCTCGTCAATATCGAAGAGGCGGTAAAACAGGCAAGGATCGTTGACAGGGAAATAGCTGCCGGCAAGCCTTTGGGTCCCCTTACCGGCATACCCGTCGCCGTCAAGGATAACCTCTGCACGAAGGGCACTCTGACCACGGCGTCGTCAAAGATCCTTCAGGGTTATGTACCGCCTTACGATGCCACAGTGGTCGAAAGAGCAGCGGCAGCGGGTGCGGTCGCGATAGGCAAGACGAACCTCGACGAGTTCGCTATGGGGTCATCGACGGAGAACTCTGCTTACAAGACGACGAAAAACCCCTGGAATTTGTCAACGGTGCCGGGCGGATCGTCGGGAGGGAGTGCCGCGGCCGTGGCGGCGGGAGAGGCCGCAATGGCATTCGGCTCCGATACCGGCGGCTCGATAAGGCAGCCGGCTTCATTCTGCGGGGTCGTGGGGCTCAAGCCCACTTACGGGCGCGTTTCAAGGTACGGGCTCATAGCATTTGCGTCAAGCCTTGACCAGATCGGCCCTATCACGAAGGACGTGGCCGATGCCGCGACGTTCCTCAATGTGATGAGCGGACACGACCCGAAGGATTCGACATCCGTTGACATGGCCGTCCCTGACTACCGGAAAGCCCTTGTTGATGACGTAAAAGGCCTCAAGATCGGGCTGATCAAGGAGCTTATCGGCGAAGGGATCGAAGCCTCAACGCGGAAAGCCGTCACGGATGCCGCAAAAGCGCTTGAAAAGCTCGGGGCGAAGGTGGAAGAGATCTCGATGCCGACCCTCAAGTACGGCGTCGCCACATATTATATCCTCGCTACCGCCGAAGCCTCGTCGAACCTTGAGAGATACGACGGCGTCAAGTACGGATACAGGTCGAAGGATGCGGATGACCTTCTCTCTATGTATTACAACACCCGCAGGGAGGGCTTCGGGCCGGAGGTCAAGAGAAGGATAATGCTCGGCA
>CAZSXD010000156.1:0-2456 GCA_964611075.1 uncultured bacterium | reverse complement strand
TTGGTGTTGTTTATCACCACGGCCGCGTTATCGTCGAAGCGCAGCACCGATCCGTCGGGACTCTGGATATCGTTCTTAGTCCTGACCACCACGCACCGAACCACCTCGCTCTTCTTGACGGTCATGTTCGGGTCGGCGTCCTTGACGACGACGGTGACCAGGTCGCCGATGCCGGCATACCTCCTGTTCGAGGAGCCGAGCACCCTTATGCACATGACGATCTTTGCCCCCGAATTATCGGCGACCTCAAGCATCGATCTGGTTTGTATCATCTTCCTTCGCCTTTCTTACCGGAGCCGGCATGCCCTTGTCCTCTTCCTCTATCCTCTCCCTGCCCTTTTCGATCACCTGCATCACGGTCCATCTTTTGTCGGCCGACATCGGCCTTGTTTCCATTATCCTTACCCTGTCGCCGATGTTGCAGACGTTGCCCTCGTCGTGCGCCTTGAACCTGCTCGACTTCTTCATGACCTTGCGGTAAAGCGGATGCCCCACGGACCTGGCGACCTCCACGACGACCGTTTTCTTCATCCTGTTGGATATGACCAGACCTTCCCGTACCTTCTTATTTTTCCTTGGCTGTTTTTCCACTTATTTCCTTCTCCTTCATTATCGTGAGGATCCTTGCGACATCTCGTCTCCTGCTTCTCAGTTCAAGCAGGTTCTTCAGTTCCGACCTCTTTATCCTCAGGTCAAAAAGGGCCTTTCTTGATGCGACAAGCTTCGCTTTGAGCTCGTTCGCGGTAAGCTGCCTCAGATCATCCGCCGTATTTCCTTTAGCTTTCGCCATCTTAATGCTTCGCCACCAGTCTTGTGCGCATGGGGAGCTTGTGCCCCGCCAGTTTCATGGCCTTCGCGGCATCCTCCGGTGTCACGCCCGCAAGTTCAAAGATTATCTTGCCCGGCTTGACAACGGCCACGTAATAGGCGGGGTCCCCTTTCCCACCGCCCATCCTCGTCTCCGCGGGACGGGCCGTTGAGGACTTGTCCGCAAGCACCCGTATCCAGAGCTTGCCGCCCCTCTTGATGAAATGCGTTATGGCCTTCCTGGCGGATTCGATCTGCTTCACCTTAAGCCAGCATCTCTCAAGCACCTGCAGGCCGTATTCGCCGAACACAAGCGTGTTCCCGCGGGTGGCGGGTCCGCGCATCTTTCCTCTCTGGTCCTTCCTGAACTTGACCTTTCTCGGTTGAAGCACCATGTCAGCTCACCGTCTCCATCACCTGGACCGTGGGTTTGATGACCTCGCCGGCCTTCTGTTCCTTTTCCGCCAGCGCGTCACCCTTGTAGATCCACACCTTGACGCCTATCTTTCCGTACACGGTCATCGCTTCGGCGAAGCCGTAATCGATCCTCGCCCGCAGGGTCTGAAGCGGGACCCTGCCTTTCCTGTACCATTCCGATCTGGCGATCTCCGCGCCGTTAAGCCTGCCGCCGCACATCACTTTTATGCCTTTCGCGCCGCTCCTGAGGGACTTTGCGACCGCCTGCTTCATGGCGCGGCGGAAAGCGATCCTCTTTTCAAGCTGCATGGCTATGTTCTCCGCGACAAGCTGGGCGGAGAGGTCCGGATTCTCCTCCTCCTGGATATTGAGCTCCACCTGCTTCTGCGTCATCCTGACCAGCTCATCCCTCACAGCCGCCACTTCCCTTCCGCCGCGGCCTATCACAAGACCGGGCTTCGCGGAGTAAACGGTCACCTCTATCTGGTTCGCCCTCCTGCTTATCTTGATCTTGGAAATGCCGGCCTTATAGAGATTGTGCTTCAGGTATTTCCTGAGCTTGAGGTCCTCCAGCAGCAGCACGCTGTATTCCTTTTTCCCGGCGAACCAGTTGGAATCCCAGGTCTCTATAACGCCTAACCTAAATCCCTTTGGATGGGTTTTTTGCCCCACTTGTTGCCTCCTCCAGATACAATGTGATATGGCACTGCCTTTTCAGTATGGGAAAAGCGCTGCCCCGGGCCCGCGGATGGAACCTCTTGAAAGCCGTGGCTCCGTCCACGCAGATATCCGAAACAATGAGCTTTTCATCCGAAAGCTTGTAATTGTGCTTCGCATTGGCGACGGCGGACTTCAGGACCTTTTCGATCAGTCTCGCTCCCAGATGCGGGAGGAACTCGAGCATGACAAGCGCTTCACGGGCATTGTGCCCCCTTATCAGGTCGGCGACCCTCCGCACCTTGCGGGCCCCGCTCCTCACATATTTTGCCTGCGCCTTTACCTTCATGATCGCCTCTCTATGTCAGTGAAACTGTTTTCTGGGTCGGCACGCTGTGCCCCCTGAAAGTACGCGTGGGCGCGAACTCGCCCAGCTTGTACCCCACCATGTTCTCCGTGATGTATATGGGGATGTGCTTGTTCCCGTTGTGGACGGCGATGGTGAAGCCGACCATTTCGGGGATGATCACAGACCTCCTCGACCATGTCTTTATCATCTTCTTTTCCCTGCTCTT
>CAZSXD010000155.1:0-2459 GCA_964611075.1 uncultured bacterium | reverse complement strand
TTTAAGGACATATACATTAAATGAGCCTGAGGCTAAACGCCTCGGCTCCACTAATACAAACTGATGGAACCGCGACGTTTAGTCGCAGGTTCCAGATCACTTCTTGATCTGCGATTCCAGTTTGGCTATCCGCTGGCTCATTTCATCAAGCGCCTTGCCGACCGGATCAGGCAGTTCTCCGTGGGCCAGCGCGTCGATCTTTTTGCCTTCAAGGACGACCACTCTCGCGGGATTCCCGACAACGGTCGAGTTCGGCGGAACAGGCTTCGTCACAACGGCGCCCGCACCGATCCTCGCGTTATCGCCTACCTTGATGTTCCCCAGTATTATCGCGTCAGCACCGATGACGACGCCATTGCCGATCGTCGGGTGCCTTTTCCCTTTCTCGCCGCCGGTACCGCCAAGCGTAACGCCCTGATAGATCGTCACGTCGTCACCGATGATCGCTGTCTCGCCGATCACAACGCCAACTCCGTGGTCAATGAACACCCGCCTGCCGATCTTCGCCCCGGGATGTATCTCGATCAATGTCAACAATCTGCTTATTTGAGATATCATTCTCGGGATGACGGGTATCTTCATCCTGTAAAGAAAATGCGCGAACTGGTGGAGCCACAGCGCCCATAACCCCTGGTACATCAGCACTTCGAAGATGTTGCCCGCCGCGGGATCCTTTTGAAAAACCACTTTTATTCCGTCGAACATTTTGACCTCCTATTTCCTGTCAAAGAACGGGTTCTTTCCTGTGACTGAAAGCGGTATCCCCATTGCTATTTTAACATCATTTCCCATAAGGCCAAGCTCCACGGCGGCCGTTCCGATCGAGTTCATCAGGCGGTTATCCGTCCGATGGTCCATCGCGACGCTCAATGCCGAACCCAGAGCGATGCCAAGATCAATGGTATTGAAAGCGCAAACCGCTTCCTTTGGCTTTGATTCACAGTCCCTATATCCGCAGTGACCGCAAGCTTTTATGCCAAGGACTCCCAGCTTTGTACCGATCAACACAATATGGCTTACATGCTCAATGCTGCCTGCGTCACGGCTGAACGACTCCGACCCGCCCTGTTTTTCCCTGATCTCCATCATTTTCTTCGACAGTTTGCCGATCGTGTCGCCTTTTGCTATCGCGGCAACGATATTGTCCACGCCTTTTGTCTTCGGCGCGGTGCGGGCCGCCACGCACATATCCTCCGCTATATGGTCCAGGGCCTTTTCCTTTATGTCTTTTTCATCAACGAGCATATTGCCTATGCTCCCGAGAGCTTCCTTAATGATTCCAGTTGTTCCTTTGTGCCAAGCGCCACAAGGATGTCCCCGCGCTCAAGTATCGTCCTGGCGCCCGGCTGCAGATCGAATTTTCCCGAAGATTTCTTCACTGCCAGCACCATCGCTCCTGTCTTCTGTTTTATTTGAAGGTCAGCCAGGGTCTTCCCCGAAAGTTTGGACCCTCCATCAAGCTCGAATTCTTCGATGACAAGTTCAACGTTCTCGCTCTTCATCACCGTATCAAGGAAGTCGACGGCCACGGGCCTCAACGCCATGGAGGCCATCCTGTTGCCGGAGATGAAATAAGGCGATATCACCTTGTTCGCGCCCGCTTTTTTCAGCTTGATTTCCGTCGCGACATTGCTAGCTCTCGCTATTATGAGAAGTTTCGGGTTCATGACCCTTGCAGTAAGCGTCACGAAAACGTTCGAAGCATCGGAGTCAGCGCACGCGATAAGCCCTTTGGCTTTTGCTATCCCCGCTTCCAGAAGAGCCTCGTCGGATGTCATGTCCCCCACGATATACGGTATGCCCTTTTGCTCGAGCTCATCGGATGTTTCCGGCTTGCTGTCTATGACGAAGTACGGGACCTTTTCCAGGTCGAATTCATAGGCGACCTGGTGCCCCACCCTCCCGAAACCGCAGATAATATAATGGCCCTTCAATTCCCTCACTTTCTTCTCCATTTCTCTCCTCCTTCTGTATTTCGCGAATTGTCCCTCCACCATCATTTCCATCGCCTGTCCGATGGTGTATGCCACCGTACCTACGCCGAACACTATAAGGCCCATCGTGATCGCCCTGCCTGCATGCGAGAGCGGATGGACCTCCATGAATCCCACGGAAAAAAGCGTGATGATCACCATGTAAAGCGAGTCGAAAAAGCTCCAGCGCTCAACAAATACGTAGCCGCAAAGTGCCGCCGAAATTATCGCCGCGAGGATGAATATCGGCACTATTATCCTCGCGAACGGGTTCACTTTCTTAATAGTTTTCATTCTGGTTCTATTTTAGCATATAAACGGCGAAATCGCCCGGATGGTAGTCGCGTCTCAGGACAAAACGCTCTGATATGGCCCTGACCCAGGAAATGACCTCTTCCTCGCTGAAATATACATATCTCTCTTCCCCGGTGTTTTCAACAATATAGAAAGCCGGGTTCGCGAGGAAATTCACCGCGACGCCGCAAC
>CAZSXD010000154.1:0-2511 GCA_964611075.1 uncultured bacterium | reverse complement strand
TACAGGAAGAGGCTTTTTCCATGATAGACACCTCATCAAAGTCGGTGATCCTTTCCGGGAAGTCATGGAATCCGGGAGTGATCGGGATAGTCGCGTCGCAGATAGTCGACAAGTTCAATAAGCCGGCGGTCCTGATAGGGGTGAATGACGGCGTGGGGCGAGGCTCCGCAAGGTCGATCGACGGCCTGAACATCTTCGATGTCCTCAAGGAATGCAGGGACCTTTTCAGCGATTTCGGCGGCCACAAGAAGGCTGCGGGATTCGAGGTTGAGGAGGATAAAATACCGGAACTTGTCGCAAGGCTTGAAAGCATCATCGACGAGTCCCTCTCCGAAGAGGACATGGTCCCGATGCTCGACATAGAGGGCGTCCTTCAGCCTCCGGAGGTCAACATGGGGCTTGCCTCTGAGCTCGAGCTCGTGGCACCGTACGGAGAGGAGAATCCCGCCCCCAACTTCGCGAGCCTCGGCGTCAAGCTTGTGGACATGCGCAGGGTGGGGGACGGCTCGCACCTCAAGGCCCGGTTCACGGACGGGCAGGTGGTGCTGGATTCGATCGGCTTTTCGTTCGGCGACCTCGCGTCAAAACTTCAGCTTGGCGAAAATTATGATGTTGCTTATAATCTCGAGGTGAACGAATATAACGGCCTCGAATCGGCGCAGTTGAACCTTGTGGATATACGGAAGGCGGAAAGAAAATGAAGGTCCTGGTAGTTGGAAGCGGCGGAAGAGAGCACGCGCTCGTCTGGAAAATATCCCGGAGCACAAAGGTTTCGAAGGTTTATTGCGCGCCGGGGAACGCGGGCATTGCCGGCATCGCCGAATGCGTCAATATCAAGGCCGAGGATATCGCCGGCCTCAAGAAATTCGCTCAGGAGAATAAGATTGATCTAACGATCGTAGGCCCAGAAGCTCCTCTTGTGGCGGGGATCGTTGACGAATTCAAAGCAGCCGGCCTCAGGGTCTTCGGCCCTTCGAAAGCGGCCGCAAGGCTGGAAGGCAGCAAGCTCTACGCGAAGGAGATCATGAGAAAATACGATGTGCCGACCGCCGCGTTCGAGGAATTCGTCAATGAAAAGGCCGCCATAAATTACCTCCAGAACACGAAGTTCCCGCTTGTCGTGAAGGCGGACGGCCTCGCGGCCGGCAAAGGCGTTTTTGTCGCTTCGGAATTCGAGTACGCTGAGGAAGCGGTGCACAGGATGATCGTGAAGAGGGAATTCGGCGAAGCGTCTGCGAAGATACTTATAGAGGATTGCCTTGTCGGCGAAGAGGCTTCGATCCTCGCTTTCTGCGACGGGAAGCATTTCAGGACGATGCAGTCCGCGCAGGACCACAAGCGGATATTCGACAATGATGCGGGCCCGAATACCGGCGGGATGGGGGCTTACAGCCCGGCGCCCGTCGTTTCGAACGGCGTATTGAAAGAGGTCGAGGACAGGGTTTTCAGGCGGATGATGGAGGGGATGGAGAAGGAAGGCGCTCCGTTCGTAGGGGTCCTTTACGCGGGACTCATGATCACAAAGGACGGCCCGAAGGTCCTGGAGTTCAATGTCCGGTTCGGTGATCCGGAGACCCAGCCCATATTGATGAGGCTCAAGACGGACATAATAGATATCATCGAGCATCTCCTTGAGGGTAAGCTTGATAAGATCAATATCGAGTGGGACAAGAGGCCTTCGGTCTGCATCGTCCTGGCGTCGAAGGGTTATCCCGGCGAATATGAAAAAGGGAAGGTCATTGAAGGTTTAGATGAAGCTTCAAAAGTTGAAGATGCTTTTGTTTTCCATGCCGGCACCGCTTTGAAAGACGGGAAAATAGTTACATCAGGTGGCAGGGTTTTGGGAGTGACAGCCATGGCTGACACAATTGAGAAGGCCATTCAAAAAGCCTATTCCGTCGTCAGGATGATCAAGTTCGAAGGGATGCATTACAGGAGCGATATAGGAAGAAAAGCGCTGTAGTAATACCCCTCTTTTTTGTCAATAAAAACGCAATTTTTGCCCTTTTTTTACGATAATATATATAGAGGGGATTTTATTGCTAGATAATATTGGCAAAGCAACTTCAGCGCCGAAAAAAGATAATAACGTCGCTTCTTCCGGGCAGGAACCGAAGAAGGCACAAAAAGCTGCTGCTTCGCTGCCGAATGCGGCAATAGCGGTAAACCCTCCTATTACCCAAAAAGACATTTTGTTCAATAACCCCGCGGTAAAAGCAAGGATCGAAAATCCCGACCTTCTTGAAACTGACAGAAAACTGTTAAAGAAGTATGTTAATACCCTCGACGATCCCGCGAAAGCGAAAAACACGAGACTCATTAAATCGCAAATACGCAGCAGAGCGATAATGTCGGCAACGGAGATCCTGGGCAAATACACCGGCAGGGAGGATATGGCAAAGGTATGCAGGAATGCGAACGCGCTTGATTATGCAACCGAGGCGCTGGAGATATTTTCACCGAAAGAACAATATAATATCTGCATGGAAATTTACAAAGGGACTTTACCTG
>CAZSXD010000153.1:0-2592 GCA_964611075.1 uncultured bacterium | reverse complement strand
GAAGCGAACATCGTCATAGGAGCGGCGGTCATCGACGACGTGATGGGGCTTATCGTCCTTGCCGTCGTTATCGGGCTCGTGACGACGGGAACTGTTTCGCTGAACGGCATCCTCGCCGTCACGTCCCTCGCCGTTTTCTTCCTTGCCGGTTCGATAATGCTGAGCATCGCCGCCTCACCCTATGTTCTCGCCGTTGTCCACCAGATGAGGGTAAGGGGCGTCCTTTTCGTCTTTGCCTTCTCATTCTGCCTCCTGATGTCTTATTTCGCGAAAGCGGTGGGCCTTGCGCCCATCGTCGGGGCGTTCGCGGCGGGACTGATCTTTTCCAGGACCGAGCACAAGGAGCACGTTGAGGAGCGCATCCGGCCGGTCGCCGACCTTTTCGTCCCCATATTCTTCGTGATGATGGGCGTTGCGGTGGACATAAGAACGCTCAATCCTTTCGTCGCCGGCAACCAGCACAACATCGTGATCGCCCTGGGGCTGCTTCTTGTCGCCGTCGCCGGGAAATACATCTCGGGATTCTCCATCCCGTGGACAAAAGTGAACCGGTCGGTGATCGGTGTTGGAATGATCCCTAGAGGCGAGGTCGGTCTCATATTCGCAAGCTACGGTCTGGTGCATAAAATAATAGGGTCCGGCCTGTACACCTCGGTCCTGATAATGATAATGCTCACGACATTCATCACCCCGCCGATCCTCAAGCTCATGTTCAAGCTCGAAGAAAAGCGGAAATAAAACAGCTCGATATAAAAAGGCCTGCCAAGCTCGTCGCTCAACAGGCCTTCTTCAATGACTCTTTCGGATGATCTACATCCTGGGCTGTCTTTCCGTCCTGGGACGGGCTTCATTCACAACGATCTCTCGATCGCCGAGCTTCTGCCCGTTCATCGCGGAAACCGCTTTATCCATGTCTGCGTCCTCAACCTCGACGAAGCCAAAGCCCTTAGCTCTACCGGTCATCCTGTCGGTCACAAGCCTTACGGCCAGGACCTTCACATGTTCCTCGAACTTGGCCCTGAGCTCATCCTCGGTCACTGACCATGGAAGATTGCCCACGAACAAACTCTTTACCATTCTATATTTTCACCTCACAATACATTTAAAGATAATATTCTGTTAATGACTCTTCTGTAAAAAAAAATGCCCAAGACTTGAGATCCTGGGCTGACATCGGACTATCTATTCCCTAGATGACTGACTCAGAATCCATTAACCTCGACTCTTGCGGGGGATATTATCACGCCCCCTGTGGTTTGGCAAGGGGTATTTTGATGATATAATCAGCCGCATGAGGAAGGCTTTGTGGGGGGTTTTGCTTCTTGCTTTCATTATATCCGCCTGCTGGACGATCGAAACCCCCGGCCTTAAATCCCTTTTCGACAAGAAATTCGACGGCCGCGACCTCAAGCTGGTGAAAGCGCTGTCGACCGCCGAGGCCTACACGCGATATTACATCACCTACATGAGCGGCGACCTGAAGATATCCGGCATAATGAACATACCGAAGGGAAAAGGGCCCTTCCCCGTCGTCATACTGAACCACGGGTACATTGACACGAGATATTACACGAACGGCAGGGGGCTCAAGCGCGAACAGGACTACCTCGCGCGCCGCGGCTTCGCCGTGCTCCATACGGATTACCGGAACCACGACGGGAGCGACAGGGACCCGGACAACGCCCTCAAGCTGAACATCGGCTACACAGAGGACGTAATTAACGCCGTCTATGCCGTGAAGAACTCGGCGATCAGATCCCTGGATAAGAACAACATCGGCATGCTCGGCCACTCCCTCGGCGGGGGCATTGCCCTGAACATCATGGCGATCAAGCCCGGGCTCGTGAAGGCTTATGTCCTCTTTGCTCCGATAAGCATCGATTACACGGACAACTTTGACCGATGGATAAAAAGGCGCCCGCCTGCGGAGGAAATGAAGATACCCACAAAGTACGGGCCTCCCGAAACGCGACACAGGATAATAGAGGTCTACGGGACGCCCCAGACGAACCCGAAGTTCTGGGAAGGCCTTTCGGTGAAGAATTACCTGGACAGGATCGGCGATCCCGTCATGGTTCACCAGGGTTTGGCGGATGATTCGGTGCCGCCCCAGTGGGCGCAGAAGCTCGTGAAGGAATTCAAAGCCCATGGGAAAGACATCACGCTGTATACTTATAAGGGCGAACCGCACGAGTTCATCAACGCCTGGCCGCTGGTGATGGAGAGAAGCGTCAAGTTCTTTAGCGCCCACCTGTGATAAAATACTTGCCAATGAGCACCCTGACCTACTCTATCGGCGACAGCCTCTACCTGAACATCACGAACAGGTGCACGAACAAATGCGACTTCTGCATACGCTACAAGACGAAGTTGTTCAATTCCAAGCATGAGCTGTGGCTGGATAAAGAGCCGACCGCCGAAGAAGTGATCAAAGCCATCGGCGACCCGTCGAAATATAAGGAAGTTGTCTTCTGCGGATACGGCGAGCCGACTGCAAGGCTCGACATCTTAAAGGCGGTTTGCGTAGAACTAAAGAAGAAGGGCGCGGCCGTAAGGCTCGTCACCAACGGCCATGGTGATCTCATAAATAAA
>CAZSXD010000152.1:0-2606 GCA_964611075.1 uncultured bacterium | reverse complement strand
CGGCGTTGTCGTATATGTCAGGATCGTCAACGGCAGCATAAGAAAAGACTCAAAGATCCTCATGATGGGCACCGGCGCTGAATTCGAAGTGCAGGAGGTCGGGATCCTCAAGATAGACTTCATCCCGAAGGATGAATTGACCGCAGGCGAGGTGGGTTATGTCATCGCGAACATCAAGAACTTGAGCGAATCCAGGGTCGGAGACACGATCACCGACGCTAAAAAACCGGCAAGTGAACCTCTGCCGGGATATAAACCCTCGAAGCCCATGGTCTTCTGCGGGTTCTTCCCCGTCTCCGCCGAGAAATACCATGAGTTGAGGGACGCGATAGAAAAACTGCAGCTTAACGACGCATCGCTTTTTTACGAGCCTGAAAATTCAGTGGCGCTCGGGCTCGGATACCGCTGCGGATTCCTGGGATTGCTGCATCTTGAGATAATCCAGGAGCGGCTTGAGAGGGAATACGGGCTGGACATAATCGCAACGGCTCCGAGCGTCGTCTATAAAGTGAACAAGACCGACGGGACGTCCATCCTGATAGACAGCCCGGCAAAGCTGCCGGACCTTGCGCGGGTCATGTCCATTGAAGAGCCGTTCCTGAAAATAACCATTTTTGTCCCGCAGAAATACGTGGGTGCGGTGCTCGAGATATGCCAGGATAAGAGAGGCGTCTTCAAGAACATGGAGTATCTGGACCCTACAAGGGTGATGCTCACCTATGAGATGCCGCTGGGAGAAATGATTACGGAATTCCACGACATGCTCAAATCGGCAACAAAGGGCTACGCCTCGATGGATTACGAGATCATCGGATACAGGGGATCCGACCTGGTAAAAATGGACGTCCTGCTCAATCAGGAGCCTGTGGACGCCCTCTCCTTCATAGTCCACCGCGACAAGGCATATTACAAAGGAAAGGCGCTTGTCGAAAAGCTGAAAGAGGTCATCCCGCGGCACCAGTTCGAGATACCGATACAGGCCGCCATCGGGAGCCGCGTCATAGCTCGCGAAACGATACCTGCAATGAGGAAGAACGTCCTTGCCAAGTGCTACGGCGGCGACGTCACAAGGAAGCGGAAACTTCTTGAAAAACAAAAAGAGGGCAAGAAGAGGATGAAGCGCATCGGCCGCGTTGACGTCCCGCAGGAAGCTTTCATGGCCGTCCTTAAGATAAAATGAACCGTTCTCTCTATGTTCACATGCCTTTTTGCAGGAAGAAATGCAACTACTGCGACTTCCCGTCTTATGCCGCGAAAGAGGCCCTTGTTCCCGCTTATCTCAAGGCTTTATCCGAAGAAGCGAAGCTTGTTTCTTCCGGGCTCGAAAGCACTGCGGTCGATACCGTTTTCGTGGGAGGGGGCACCCCCACCCTGCTGAGCGCTGAAAGCCTGTCGGAACTCTTCGGGATATTAAGGCGGTCCTTTGAGATCGTCGATGCAGCCGAGATATCCGTTGAGGCAAATCCCGGCACCGTGACGCGCGAAAAGCTCAAAGTCCTAAAGGGCATCGGCGTCAACAGGATCAGTCTGGGAGCCCAGTCGTTCAGCAACGAGATCCTGCGAAAGCTCGGGCGCATACACCTTTCGCACGAAACCATCGAAGCCTTCGAACTCATAAGGGAGGCCGGCTTCGGCAACGTGAACCTTGACCTTATCTTCGCCGTCCCCGGCCAGAGCGCTCTGGACTGGCGGGATACTCTTGCAAGGGCCCTGGCGCTTAAGCCGGAACACGTCTCCGCCTATAACCTTCAGATCGAGGAAGGAACGCCTTTCCATGCCGAAAAGCTCGAGGGGCTTTTGAAGCTTCCTGACGAGGAGAAAGAGCTTGAGATGTACAAGCTCGCCATTGATGAGCTCAAGTCCAAAGGCTACAGACACTATGAAATATCGAATTTCGCGAAGCCCGGCTACGAGTGCCGCCACAACATCACATATTGGACGCTGAGAGATTACATCGGGATAGGATGCGGCGCGCATTCATATGTTGGCGGGACAAGGTTCGAGAACTCCGCCAACCTGGATGAATACCTGAAAATGGATTTCGAAAAAAGCAGGAAGCTCCATAGGAACTCAAAAAATGAGGATATGCAGGAATTCATATTCCTGGGACTCCGGATGCTGGACGGGTTCGATCTCACGGCATTCACCGAGCGGTTCGGCAAAAGCTTCCGCGAGCTATACAGGAAAGAGATCGCCGACCTCAAGGATGCCGGCCTGATGGAAATATCCGGAAAGAGAGCAAGGCTCACCGAAAAAGGACTTTATCTTGGCAACGAAGTTTTCAAAGCTTTCTTATAAGGCCTGCGCGCTCTGCCCCCGCGAGTGCGGAGTAGATCGAACCAGCGGAGAAAAGGGATATTGTAAGGCCGGAACACTGGCGAAAGTTTCCTCTTACGCGCCGCACCGCGGAGAAGAGCCGATGATTTCCGGGACAAAAGGCTCAGGCACTGTTTTCTTCTCCCACTGCACAATGGCATGCTCTTTCTGCCAGAACTGGCAGATCAGTCACGAAGGTCTTGGCAATGAAGTGAGTGACGAAACTTTGGCAAAAATGATGCTCGAACTCCAAAGCAAGGGATGCCATAACATCAACCTTGTCTCCCCTA
>CAZSXD010000151.1:0-2671 GCA_964611075.1 uncultured bacterium | reverse complement strand
TAACGAGGTCGGCGCCCTTTTCCGCCATGCCCATGACCGCATCGTTGACCTTGAGGCAGAGCTCATAAAGCGATCTTTCGTCTATTGTGCTGAAGTCATGTTCGAGCACGTTCTCTCTTGTAGCGTTGACCGCCAGCCTTTTCACCCTGTCGGCCGTGAACACGACCCCCTTGAACCAGTCCTCCTTGAGCACTTTCATGACCGCATCCGCCCTTTCCACGGCGTCAAGCGCGTCGTCCAGGTTCTCAAGCGCTGCATCGGCCACGTCGAACCTGACGCCGCGATCAAGCAGGTCCCCCTTAAGTCTCGCGGCGATGAATGACAGCACCTTCGGGATGACCTTTTCGATCTCTTCGTACTTGACCCTGCCGGAAGCAAATATCTCCCCCAGGAAGAGGGGTTCATAAAGTTTGTAAGCTTTCTCGATCAGGAGGTCGAGCGGCAGGTTTATTTTTTTGTCGAGCAGGATATTGACTACGCCCATTGCGTATCTTCTTAAGGCGAATGGGTCTTCGGAGCCGGTGGGTATCATGTTCAGGGCAAAACAACCGACTATGGTATCGATCTTGTCGGCCAGTCCCACGACCGCCCCCTCGATCGACGACGGCAGCTTGTCCTCCGCGTGCCTCGGGAGGTAATGCTCGAATATCCCGTTCGCTATCTCTTTTGATCCTCCTTCGAGCAGGCTGTATTCCCTTCCCATGATCCCCTGAAGCGTCGGGAACTCATAGACCATGTGCGTAAGGAGATCGGCCTTGCAGAGCCCGGCGATTGTCCTGATGCTTTCGGCCTTGCTCGCGGGAAGCTTGAGCTCATGCGCCATCCATCCGGAAAGCGCTCCTATCCTGTCCACCTTTTCGAGCACCGAGCCGAGCTTTTCGATGAATGCCACCTTGGCAAGTCCCGGCACAAGGTCGGCCAGGAATTTCTTCCTGTCCTCGTCAAAGAAGAACTTGGCGTCGTTGAGCCGCGCAGTGAGCACCTTCTCGTTGCCCTCCCTCACCTTTGCGGAATCTTCCCGTTTTATGCCGTTGGTCACATTGATGAACAGGGGCATCAGTTTTTCGGAGCTGTCGACGACCGCGAAATATTTCTGGTTCTTTTTCATGGAGGTCACCAGTACGTCCGTGGGGAGCGAGAGGAACTCCTTCTTGAAAGAACCCGACATCACGACCGGCCATTCCACAAGGTAATTGACCTCTTCAAGAAGGTCCTTGCCGATCAGGGCCTCGCCGCCCAGCTTTTTCGCCTCCGCCCTGACCAGCTCCTCGATCTTACTGCGCCTCTCATCCTGGTCCAGGATCACCTGGGACTTGAGCAGCTGTTTTTTCAGGTCGGAAAGTGTGGGGCCTTTCGCGGTCTTCAAAACGATAGGCCCGGGGCCGGCGCTCCTGTGCCCGTATGTCATGTTCGACGACCTGATGCCGGCGATCTCAAAGTCAACGATCTCCGTCCCGCAAACAGCGAGTATCCAGTGGATCGGCCTTATGAACTTGAAATCGACGTCGCCCCATCGCATTGAGATGGGCATATGAAGCGATCTGATCAGTTCCGGAAAGAGCTCCCTGAGGATCTGTACCGTCCCGGCTCCCTTCTCGAGAACGGACGCGAAAACGAATTCCCTGTCCCCGGCCTTCTTGATCTTCAATCCCCCGATGGATATCCCCTGGCTTCTCGCGAAGCCCTCTGCCGCTTTTGTCGGGGTCCCGTTCCCTCCGTACGCAGCTTCGCGCGACGGCCCCCTGACCTCCTTCGACAGATCATCCTGCTTTAACGGTAGACCTTCTATGTAAAGGACCAGCCGCCTCGGCGTTCCAAGGGTTTTGACGGATCCGCACGGCAGGCGTGAAGCCTCCAGTTCCTTCGAAGCCTTTTCCCTGAGGTCGTTCAGCATATCCGGCATGAACCTTGAGGGGACCTCTTCCAGCCCGATCTCAAGGAGCGCGTTCAGTTTGCGGTCCGCATTTGGCTTTGTCTTCATTTGGATCTGATGAGCGGGAAACCCAGGCTTTCTCTCTGTTCGACATAGAGCTTCGCGCACTGCCTCGCGAGCTTCCTGACCCGCCCGATGTACGCCTGCCGCTCGGAAACGCCTATCGCGCCCCGCGAGTCGAGGAGATTGAAAGCATGAGAGCACTTGAGGGTGTAATCGAAGGCCGGAAGCACCAGCTGCGCCCTGATGAGATTTGCGCCTTCCTGTTCGTAAAGGTCGAAGAGGCTGGAAATGATCTTTGTGTCGCCCACCTCGAAGTTGTATTTGCTGTGCTCCACCTCGCTCATCTTGTGGATGTCGCCGTACCTGATGCCTTTTGCCCACTCGACATCGAAGACATTGTCCACTTTCTGGATGAACATGGCGATGCGCTCAAGACCGTAGGTCAGTTCGACGCTCGCAGGCTTGCATTCGAACCCTCCGCACTGCTGGAAATAAGTGAACTGAGTGACCTCCATCCCCGCAAGCCACACCTCCCACCCCACACCCCATGCGCCGAGCGTCGGAGATTCCCAGTTATCCTCGACGAAACGCACGTCGTATTTCCCGGGCTCGATCTTAAGGGCGCGCAAACTATCAAGGTAAATATTCTGGATGCCCTTGGGCGAAGGCTTCATTACGACCTGGAACTGGTAGTAATGGAAAAGACGGTTCGGGTTCTCGCCGTAACGGCCGTCA
>CAZSXD010000150.1:0-2693 GCA_964611075.1 uncultured bacterium | reverse complement strand
TCACACATCGGCTACAACATGAAGATCACGGACATGCAGGCGGCGGTGGGCGTCGCCCAGCTTGAAAAGCTGCCGAAATTCATCGAAGCCCGCAAAAAGAATTTCGCATCTCTCATCTCCCGTCTCAAAAAATATGACAAATATCTTCTCCTGCCCCATGCGGCCAAAGGCACCGATCCCTCATGGTTCGGTTTCCCGATACTGGTGAAGGAGAACACCCCCTTCTCAAGGACGGATATCGTCAAATTCCTTGAGCACCATAAGATCGGCACGAGGATGCTCTTCGGTGGAAACCTGATAAAACAGCCGGCTTACCTGGACATCAAGCGGAGGATAGTCGGGGGCTTGAAGAATACCGACCTGGTCATGAACGACCTTTTCTGGATAGGAGTGTATCCGGGGATCACCCGCGAAAAGCTTGGATACATCGCCGATACGTTCGATGTTTTCATGAAAGGTGTTTAAGCGCCAGCTTCCCCGCCTCATCCATGTTCTTCCCTAGCGATATGAAGCCGTGGCCTTTCATAATGACGAACTTATGGCCGTTCAGAACATCCAATACGCTTTTCGCAAGTTCGACGGTCCCGTAGGCTTCCTCACTTGATGTGGTCGGCAAGCCGAGTTCAGCCGCTGCCTTGAGGATATCTTCGCAATGTCCGTGGAAGATCGCATTGATATCCTTTTTCTCCCTGTAGATCATGTAATGCAGAATGCTCTCTGATGACGGCTGTTTCCTGCCGTGCGCGAGGACTATCATTTTGTTCTCGTCAACCGATGATACCCTTACAAAACTTTCCACAGACGAGGGATGTTTGATCCCGGATGCCGTTATGATGAATTCATTCTCCTTTGTGCGGAAGCTCAGGTTCCCGAAAGAACCGCCGTCATAAGCGGGCATCAGGCCGCATTTTTCGAATTCCAGGCACCAATTCTTGAGCTCTTCTATCCGCGGATCGTCCGGGATACCGTCGCTGATGAATTCTGTCCTGAACTTAGGGGAGACTTTCTTTCCTTCCATGATCAGGTCCGTTCCAGCAGCTTTTTTATATCGCCCGCAGCCGGCCTGATGATGCCTTTCTCGGTGATTATCCCGGTGATGTATTTTGCCGGTGTCACGTCAAAGGCGGGATTTATCGCTTTGGATCCCGGGGAACACACGAGCACTTTTTCAAGCCTGCCCCCTTTTGTCGCTCCGGTCTGATACAACACCTCATCCATATCCCTCTCCTCGATCGGTATCTCTTTGCCGCTTTTGCACTTGATGTCGATAGTGGAGGTCGGTGCAGCGACATAGAACGGGACATTGAATTCTTTTGCAACGACAGCTTTTTCAAAGGTCCCGATCTTGTTCGCAACATCGCCGTTAGCTGCAATCCTGTCCGCACCCACTATCATGATGTCTATTTTGCCCTGTGACATGAGATACGCGCCGGCATTGTCGGGCACGATCGCGTGAGGGATATTCTCGTTCTTAAGCTCCCATGCCGTAAGCCTTGCTCCCTGCCCTCTCGGCCTTGTCTCGTCCACATAGACGAAGACCTTTTTTCCCCGGTCACGCGCCGCATAGACGGGTGCCAGCGCCGATCCATTATCGACGAAAGCGAGCCATCCCGCGTTGCAGTGTGTCTCAATATTTACGCCGTCCTTTATTAGCTTGGCGCCGAACTCCCCGATCCTGCGGCAGCTTTCGGAATCTTCATCGGCTATTTTACCAGCTTCGGCAACGGCGGCCTTCTTCGGATTCCCGGAATTCATGGCCGCTTCAAAGACCCTGCGCACAGCAAGAAAAGGGTTTTGCGCCGTGGGGCGGGTCGACTCGATCTCCTTTTTTGCTTTTTGAACGAAAGCGCGCGGATCCTTTTCCGGCGCTTCCAGGAAAGCCTGGGCCATGGCATACCCTGCAGCGGCGCCTATGGCTCCCGCTCCCCTCACGGTCATTGTTTTAATAGCGCGGCAGGTATCAAGATGCGTCTTCGCTTTGAATATGCTGAATTTAAAAGGCAGGAGGTTCTGGTCGATAAGGAAAACGGTCGCGCCTTCCATCCAAACGGTCCTGAAGTTCTTGCCTTTAACTTTAATGGTTATTCGCCCTCGAACGCGACCTGCGCGTAAACGGAATAGCCGGCTTTTTCAAGCTTTGCCCGGCCGCCCAGGTCAGGCAGGTCCACGATGAAGCCCAGTTCAACGACCTCTCCGTGAAGTTTTTTGACGAGTTTTGCGGCGGCAAGCGCCGTTCCTCCCGTGGCTATCAGGTCGTCGATCACCAGGACTTTCTGGCCTTTCTCTATGGCATCCTTGTGTATCTCTATCGTATCCGTCCCGTATTCAAGCGAGTATTCTTCCTTTTCCGTCTCCGCGGGGAGCTTGCCTTTCTTTCTCACAGGCACGAAGCCCTTGCCCAGCTCATATGCAATGGCCCCGCCGAGGATGAAGCCTCTTGAATCTATGCCGACTATCACGTCGATGTCCATCTTCCGGTATCTGGTGAGGAAATCATCTATGCAGACCTTCAATCCCACGGGATCTTTCAGGAGGGTCGTGATATCCCTGAACATTATCCCTTTCTTGGGCCAATGCGGCACGGTCCGTATCCTTGATCTTATCGGCATTATTTTATCCTCGGTATGGTTTTTATGAACAGCTTTTTGACCTTTTCGGCGTTCTCGCCCATCCTTTTCATCACCATTTCAAAT
>CAZSXD010000149.1:0-2699 GCA_964611075.1 uncultured bacterium | reverse complement strand
ATCCAGATGAGATTCCAAGTGTTGTGAAGCCAATTGTTGAGGGCGCCGCGGATGGTGGCCCAGGGCGGCGGCAGCCTTGTAAAGAACGTCATACAGGTTGGTGCGAGGCAGAAACCTGCGGTCCAGTCCAAACAGGAATTGATGGAGTTCGAGGAAGAGGGGAAGAGCGTTGAAAAAGCAAGAGAGACCCTGCCCCGCATGACGGGCAGCGAGGAAAAGGCCACGGAAATAATAGAAAGCGCCTATAAAATAGCCAAGGAAGTGAGGATGGGGGCGGATAAGTACGCCGATGAGGTCCTCACGAACCTCGAAGCCACTTCGAGCAGGATACTCAGGGCGGTAAAGGCCGGCAGGGCCAGACTGAACAGGACGGTCACGCACGAGATCAAGGAAGAAGACAGGTGACGAATAAGGTGATGATAAGAGCGGACGGCCGGAAGCCCGACCAGTCAAGGAAAGTAACGATAACCAGGGAATATCTCAAGTATCCCGACGGGAGCGTGCTCATCGAGTGCGGGGACACGAAGGTCATATGCACGGCTATCGTTGAGAATTCCGTCCCCAACCACAAAAAGGGCTCGGGGACCGGATGGATAACGGCGGAATACTCGATGATACCCGGCTCGACGGCAGAAAGAGTACAGAGAGAGACACATCCCGGCAAGACGAAGGGGAGGTCCCAGGAGATACAAAGGCTGGTGGGACGCGCCTTGAGGGCCGTTGTCGACCTGGAAGCCCTCGGCGAGATATCGATACTGATAGATGCCGATGTCATACAGGCTGACGGGGGGACAAGGACAACGGCGATAACGGGTTCTTTCATCGCGCTGTACGACGCCGTCAGGAAGCTGATGGCGGAGAAAAAAATAGGGAAAGATCCCATCAGGGAGTTCATCGCCGCTACTTCGGTAGGTGTAGTGAGAGGCGGGAAATTGCTTGACCTGAACTACGAGGAGGATTCGCAGGCGGACGTGGACATGAACATCGTCATGACGGAATCAGGGAAGATTGTGGAAGTGCAGGGTACCGCAGAGGGGGAACCCTTCGACAAGGAGACGCTGGACGGACTTCTCGACCTCGGCGCGAAAGGCATAAAGGACCTTATCATCATGCAGAAGAGGGTCCTGGGAGACAGAAAATGAGGATCTGCGTAATTGGCACGGGCTATGTGGGACTGGTGACCGGCGCATGCCTGGCCAATCTGGGCAATGAGGTCATTTGCGTTGACAAGGACAAGGGAAGGATCACGAGCCTGAAGAAATCGGTCATCCCGTTCTATGAGCCCGGGCTCAAAGAAGTGGTGCTGAAGAATTTCAAGGCGAAAAGACTGACCTTCACCACTTCTCTGCCGGAGGGCGTCAACAGGTCCGAGGTCATATTCATCGCGGTGGGCACACCGCCCATGGAGAACGGCGAGGCGGACGTATCGGCTGTCATCAGCGTGGCGACACATATAGCGAAGCTTCTCAAGGGCGACGGGAAGAACAAGTACAAGGTCATAGTGAACAAAAGCACCGTTCCGGTGGGGATGGGGGACATAGTCACAAAGATACTTGTTGAGAACGGCGTGGCCGAAAAGCATTTCGCCGTGGTGTCGAACCCCGAATTCCTGAGGGAAGGGACGGCCGTGCCGGACTTCATGTCGCCTGACCGCATCGTGATCGGCGCCTCGAACAGCAAGGCATTCAACGTCATAACGGAGCTTTACAGGCCCCTGAACGCACACATGATCTTCACGACCATAAAGAGCGCGGAGCTCATAAAATACGCTTCCAATTCGTTCCTTGCCACGAAGATATCCTTCATCAATGAGATCGCCAACATCTGCGAGAAGGTGGGGTCGGACGTTGTCGAGGTGGCCTACGGGATGGGGCTTGATAAGAGGATAGGGAGGGAGTTCCTCAACGCCGGGCTCGGCTACGGCGGTTCGTGCCTTCCCAAGGACGTGTCGGCGCTGATCCATCTTGCAAGGTCCAGCGGCTACGATCCGCAGATACTGACCTCTGTGAACAGGACCAATGAGGAACAGAGGAAAAGAATGGTGGAGAAGATGGAGGATAAATTGCACAGTCTCAAGGGGAAGGTCATCGGCGTTCTTGGACTGTCTTTCAAGCCGGACACCGACGACCTCAGGGACTCTCCTTCGCTCGAACTCATAAGAGAGCTGAAGAAAGGCGGAGCGAAGGTGAAGGCTTACGACCCGGTCGCGCGTTCAAAGGCCAGGAAGATTCTCAGCGGTGTCACGTTCTGCGATACCGCATATGATGCCCTGAGAAAAGCTGATGCGGCGGTCGTGACCGCCGAATGGAGCGAGTTCAGGGAGCTTGATCTTGACAAGGTGAAGGCCTCGATGAAAGATCCGGTCATATTCGACGGCAGGAACATCTACAATCCGAAAAGGATGAAAGAGCTGGGATTTAAATATTACGGAGTGGGGAGATAATTGAAAATACTCATCACGGGTGGAGCGGGGTTCATAGGAAGCCATCTATGCGATCTCCTTCTTGAAAAAGGTCATTTCGTCGTCTGCGTCGACAACCTCCTGACGGGCGACGTGAAGAACATAAAGCACGACCTCAACAACAAACGGTTCGAATTCATCAAGCATGACATCGTCAAACCCCTTAAATTGTCAGGGCGGCGTGATCATGTCCTTCATTTCGCCTCCCCGGCGGCGCCGGGGGATTACGCCAATCATC
>CAZSXD010000148.1:1860-2713 GCA_964611075.1 uncultured bacterium | reverse complement strand
GTGCCGGCGCTCCTTGCAAAGGAGCCGCCCTTCCCGGCGCTCATTTCCACGTTATGTATCATGGTTCCTACGGGAATGTTCTTGATCGGCAGGGAATTTCCGAGCTTGATTTCCGCATCCGGTCCCGACTGGATACTGTCCCCGACCTTGATCCCGAGCGGCGCAAGGATGTACCTCTTTTCCCCGTCGGCGTAATTGAGCAGAGCGATAAAAACGTTCCTGTAAGGATCGTATTCGACCGACGCCACCCTGGCGGGGACATTGTCCTTGGTCCTTTTGAAGTCGACCATCCTGTACTTGACCTTGTTCCCGCCGCCCCTGTGGCGCATGGACACGCGGCCGCGGCAGTCCCTGCCGGCGGTCTTATTTATGTGCACGAGCAGGGATTTTTCCGGCCTGTCCGTGGTGAGCTCGCTGTAATCGAGGTCCATCCTCTGCCTCTGGCCGTTGGTCAACGGTCTTCTTTCCTTCACCGGCATATTACGCTCCTGCCTCCAGTTCCTTTATCTTCTGACCTTTCTTGAGCTTGACATACGCCTTCTTCCAGCTTGAGGTAGCACCTATGCTCTTTCCGAGCTGCCTGGCCTTCCCCATGACCTTCGTCGTGTTGATCGATTCGGCCTCGACATTGAACGCGACCTTGAGCGCGTCCTTTATCTGGCCCTTCGTGGCATCTTTCAGCACCTTGAAGACATAGACCGATCCCGGACGAAGGTCCGTCGTTTTTTCCGTCACTATCGGCCCTAATATCACCTGGTAAGGATCGCGCATTATCTGTAAGCCTCCTCGAGCACGGCCAGGCAATCCCTGGTCATGATAAGCTCGTCCGACTTCAGCATGTCATAAACGTTCA
>CAZSXD010000148.1:0-1850 GCA_964611075.1 uncultured bacterium | reverse complement strand
GCTGCGTCTGGTGGCGGACCACGGCCGAGCCGGCCTCGAGCACCTTGACCCCCTCGATGTTGGAAGAAGCCCTTATGATATTCTCATCCTTCGCGGGAAGGACAACCAGGGCGCTCCCGGCCGTTCCGATGCCCTTAAGGAACTGCACCATCTCCTTCGTTTTGGGGGCGGCCAGCTCGATCTTTTCCACGATCTTGATCTTTCCGTCAGTCGCCTTTATTGAGAGGACGATCCTTATGGCGGCCTTCCTGATCTTTTTCGGCAGAGTGTACGAATAGTCCTTCGGCTTCGGGGCAAAGGCCACGCCGCCTTTTCTCCAGTGGGGCGGCCTGTTGTCGCCGCACCTGGCCCTCCCCGTCCCCTTCTGCCTCCATGGCTTTCTGCCGCCTCCGGAAACCTCGCCGCGCGTCAAAGCACACGCGTTGCCCTGCCTCATCGAGGCAAGGTACCACGTGAGCGCTTCGCTGACGACATGGTCGTTGCGCTGGGCGCCGAATATCGAGTCCGGGGCTTCGATCGAACCCTCGGATTTCCCTTTTGATGAATACAAGTTCAGCTTTGCCACTTCTTCCCCTTTATTTCTTCGCCGGCGCGGCAACCGCTCCGGTCTTCGCCGTCTTCTCAAGCCTTGCCGTCGCTATCCGTCTGACCCTGGGCTGGGCTATCTTGCCCGTGCCGTTGATCTCTATGATGCTTCCCTTCGGGCCCGGGACTGCGCCCCTGATCCCGATGATGTTCTTCTCGGCATCCATGTAGAGTATGACAAGGCCCTTTGTGGTCACCATGTCATGGCCCATGTGCCCTGCTCTCCTTTTGCCTTTCCACACATGGCCGACCCCCGTTCCGGAACCTGACGATCCCGGCATCCTGTGCGACTTGGAGCCGTGCGTCATCGGATGCCTGTTGAAATGATACCTTTTAACGGGCCCCTGAAAACCTTTACCGATCGATATTCCCGTGACGCTCACTATCTCGTTCAACTTGAACGCGTCGACCTTGACCTGCTGGCCGACGGAAATCCCTTCCAGGTTCGCCGTCCTGAACTCCTTGAGATACCTGAAGGTCTCGGGAATTCCCTGCTTCTTGAAATAACCTACAGCCGGTTTCCCGGGTTTTTTGGCCTTCACAAAACCGAGCTGAACGGCCGAATAACCATTCTTTTCTTCGGTCCTCAGATTGACCACAGTGCAGGGCCCCGCCTCAATAACAGTGATCGGCTCGACCATCCCTGTAGCCGTATAAATCTGGGTCATTCCTATTTTTCTTCCCAATAAACTTGCCATTTAACTTCCTACTTCAGCTTTATCTCTATGTCGACGCCCGAAGGCAGGTCGAGCTGCATGAGCGCGTCGACCGTCTGCTGCGCCGGATCCATTATGTCTATCATCCTCTTGTGGACCCTGATCTCGAAGTGCTCACGGGATCTTTTGTCAATATTTGACGCCCTGTTGACGCAGTATATTTCCTTGTCGGTGGGAAGGGGAACCGGCCCCGAAACGGCTCCGCCGCTCCTCTTTGCCGTGTCCACGATCTTCTGTGCCGAGAGGTCGAGTATCCTCGCGTCATATGCTTTAAGCCTTATCCTTATCTTCTGCCTTGCCATTAGACCCTCATTTCCCCTGCGCCTTGGAGATGATCCCCTCGGCGATGTTCCTCGGGACCTCCTCGTACCTGGAGAATTCCATCGTGTAAATGCCGCGTCCCTGCGTCTTTGATCTCAGCGCGGTGGCGTATCCGAACATGTCGGAAAGCGGGACCTTCGCCTTGATCACCTGTATGCCCGCCCTCGATTCCATGCCCTCTATCCTGCCGCGCCTTGAATTAAGGTCGCCTATGACGTCGCCCATGTA
>CAZSXD010000147.1:0-2736 GCA_964611075.1 uncultured bacterium | reverse complement strand
GAAAGCTGCCCCGAGACCACTTCATAAGCGCCGTACCACACTACCAGGGTGATGGCGATAGCCTGTATCAGGTCGAGAAGGGGCTTCTGCGTGGCGTCTATCTGGACCTCTTTCATTGTCAGCCAGAAGCTCTTTTCCACCTCATCGGAGAACTTCTTGATCTCATGGTGCTCTGTCGTGAAGGATTTGACCACCCTTATCCCTGCCACATTCTCCGCAAGTATCGACGATATGTCGGCCGCCTTCCTTGCGGTCTGGCGGGCCACTTCCTTTATCCGCACGGAGAATCTGGATATGGTGAAGACCAGTATCGGAGCGATCAGAAGGGTGAGGATAGTCAGGCGCCAGTTTATGGTTATTAGATATATTATCGCCCCGGTCAATGTGAGGACGTTCGGGAGTATCTCCGTGACGCTGGTCAGCATCGCGTTCTGCAGCGACGCCGTGTCCCCCATGATCCTGCTCATCACGTCCCCGACGCGCCACTTCGAGAAGAAATCGAAGGACAGCGTCTGGATATGCTTGTAGAGCTCGATCCTCAGGTTTATCACGGCTCTCTGGCCCGCGAAGGACATGAGGAACACCTGGCCGTAGCTCAGGATGCTTTTGAAGAAATATATCACTATCACGGCGACGGCTATCATGTTGAGAAGATGGAAATTCTTCTCGGCCACAGCTTTTGTCAGGAAGTTCGCGAGCGGTATCATCACGATGTTGCAGCCGGCGAGAAGGACAATGCAAAAAACAGCCGCGATGATGTTTGCCCATTGCGGCCCGATGTACTTGAACAGCCTAAAGTAAAGCTTCATTGATTATTTCTTCCGCTATCCTTTCGGAGGCGCCCGGCCCGCCGAGAGCTTCTTTCAATTCCTTCCGGATAATTCCCAGTTTTTCGCCGTCTTCCAGCAACAGCAATGCCTTCATTGCAATATCTTCAGGTGTGACGGATCCCTTTACCTCCGGGGTTATTTCACGGCCTGATTTTATGTTGGGTATCGCGAAAAACCTGGTCTTTGACTGGACGATTTTAACATACAGGTTCTTGAAAAAGAAGCCGATAATGGGAAGCCTGCCGATAAGGTCGTTAATGCCCTCAAGGGGGATGAGCTGGGCGCTGGCCAGCGGGAAAACCACGATCATCGGTGTCCCGATCACGGCCACTTCGGCCGTGTTCGTGCCGGGGATCGTGATGACGAGGTCCGACGCTTTTATGACGTCGAACTGTTCCTGCCTGATGATCCTTATCCCGTCAAGTCCCGCGTTCTTCAGGTGCTTCTCCAGATGCGCCTCCGGCAGATAAGGCGATATGACGAAACAGAACTGGCAGCGGGGGTTTTTCTCCGCCATCGCGCGGGCGACATGACGGAAGAACTTGAACGTGAACTTCACCTGGAACTCGCGGCTTCCCGGCATGAACGTCACGAGCTTCTTCTTTTCATCGAAGCCGTTCGTCTTGAAGACCTCATCCCTTGATCTCGACGGCCTGATGCTGTCCACCATGAGATTGCCCACGATCTTGATCTTTTCCGCAGGGAAGCCCTGGCGCTTGAACTTTTCAAGCGTCTGCACATCCGGGACAAGGAACTTCCTGTAGACCTTCGGCCACTTTGCGTATGATTCTGAATATGCGATCGCGGGGTATTTGAGCCTTTTTGCTAGCATCTTCCCGTAAAGTATGTCGCCGCCGAAGAACACGACTATGCCCCTTTCACCGAATGACACGGACGGACGACGTTTGAACAGCATCCAGCTGATGAAGTCGCCGGCGCTTATGACGTTTGACACGCCGGCCATCCGTTTCGCGATGTCTGTTTCTTTTCCGGTGGAGTAGGGGCAGGGGGTGAAGACCAGCGTGATCCTCTTTTTGGCCTCTTTCCGGTTCAGGGCTTCCACGGCGGGCCTGACAAAGGATGCCAGCTCGCCCGGCCCGTTGACAAGGATGACGATGTCTATCGCTTTTTCAATATTTTCCATAATATACTTTCCTTGAGGTCCACAGCCCCGTATCCGCAAAGCTCCCTGCAGCAAAAGCACATTATACACTTGCTGCGGTCTATTTTGAACGATTTTGCATCAATGGCCTTTGAGGGACATGAATTGACGCACATCATGCATTTGACGCATTTTTTCACGTTTATCTCCGGTACCGCCTTTATAAGGGATAGTACCGGTTTAAGCATCTTCTTTATGAATGCAGGGAGTTTGTTCATCATCGAGAGCCCGCTGGGGCGCTTGAACGCTTCAAACGGCTTGCAAACCTCGCCAATGATATGGATATTCTCGATGTTCCCTTCTCCAAGACCCCGCTCATGCGCGATCCTTGTGGTATGTATCTCAAGCGGTTCGAAGCCCATCAGTTTTGAGCATACAGCGTCGCAGGCTACGGTATCTGTAGAAGCGATGATGATGCCGGTATCCCTAATGTGGCCGTTGCTTGGGCCTTGTCCTTCCATAGAAGTGACCGCGTCCACTATCGTTATGCAAGGACGGATCACATCAAAGATATCCACAAGAGCTTCCGAGAACTCTTCGGCGGTTTGGGCTTCCAGGTGATATCTCGCCTTATATAATCCGGGGACGCAGCCAAGGAGGTTCTTTATGCCGCAGGTCACAAGCGTAAGCTCATGTGTCTTCATTTTCGGAATGTTACTGACCAGCTTGAAATCCAGGACGGCATTTGAGATATATCGCGGCTTTACCTCGCTCCTGACATTATCGAATTTCCTCATACCCTTT
>CAZSXD010000146.1:0-2775 GCA_964611075.1 uncultured bacterium | reverse complement strand
GCAGATCATAAAGATCAACAGGGTCAATTTCACGGTCATAGGCGTGCTCGTGAAGCAGGGCGCGTCGGGATTCCAGAACCCGGACGACCGTGTCCTGATACCCATAAAAACGGCGATGTACAGGCTGCTCGGCAGCGATTATATATCGTATTTCGAGGTGCGGGCGCAGAGCAAAGAGGACATGACGGGCGTGCAGGAGGACATAGTGAGCGAGCTGATGCGGCTTCACAAGCTGAACGAATCTCAGAAGGCTAACATCGACGTGATGAACATGGCGGACATACAGGCGGCCGCAAGTTCCGTGATAACCACGTTATCCATACTTCTGGGCGCCGTAGCGGCAGTAAGTTTGCTTGTGGGAGGTATCGGCATAATGAACATCATGCTTGTCATGGTGATGGAGAGGACGCATGAGATAGGCCTTCGCAAGGCTCTTGGCGCTCAAAGGAGCGATATCCTTATTCAATTCCTTATCGAGGCGGTATTGATATGTTTCCTGGGCGGGATCATCGGGATAGTTTTCGGGGCTGTCATTTCGATCCTTCTTTCAACTCTGGCCAACTGGACGACATACATATCAGCCGGCTCAATACTGCTTTCATTCACTTTCTCGGTGGCTATCGGCATCATATTCGGCCTCTGGCCCGCAATGAGGGCGTCAAAGATGCTTCCTATAGAGGCGCTGAGGTACGAATAGGCAGTTATAACGTCCGGTCCGTTTTGAGCTCCGCCTCTAATTTCTTGTACAGTGCGTATCTGCGGCCGTGCTCTTCCGCGGGGATCTCAACGTCTATCTCATTTCTGGATATCCAATCTACCATGGCCCGCTTTACGCTCAGGGCCTCGATCTCCCTGAGAACGGCTATGGCGATATCATATTTGTTCTTCATTGTATGAGGGATGCCTTTCGCGACAAAGCCATTGAAGAAGGCAAGTATCCTGTGTACCTGCCAGAAGTTGCTGCAGAGAAGGTTGACCAGGTCCTTCGGTAAGGGCTCCTTAAAGTATTGCTCTACCTGATGCAAAGGCCCGCAGGATAAAGGCACAAGGGAGAGCCCACTTGACATGATCGTATTTCTTCGCGAAGTGCGGATAAGGGGCGCAACGACATTCCCGTGCAGGACCGGGGCTGTCCAACAGGAGACCTTGTCCAGCTTCGTGAACGGATCCTTCCCGATCTGTACCGTGAAGCTAAACCCGCCAAGATCGCCGTAATCCACGAGACGGACCGCCCTTCTTTCTCCGAGCTTCTTGATCTCAACAGTGGTGTCGACATGGACGGGAGTGCGAGACTTCGGGTCCCAGGCTCGCGTCCAGGGCCTGCTCCTCTTGAATGCTGTCTCAACGCTTGGCAGTATCTTCAATTTTGGCCGGCTCCGTTCATTGATCCGATCCGTTCGTTCATTTCGTCGACGGCGCTGCCCCATCCATTGAATGCCTGGAGGTTATTTGCCCTGGCAATAAGCTTATATTGTTCGGCATACGGAAGGTTGGACCATATTTCTATCTCTTCGGTAAACTGGGCGATCGCCGTTTTGAGGAGTGCAGGATCGTCTATCTCCTTGAGCATTTTGATCATAAGATCATATCTCTCTTTGTCCGTTCTCTCGCGGCCGTACTCGAGGTAATAGTTGAAGAATCCCACTGCTTTATAGAAAGACCAGGAGCTTCTTGAAAAAAGGTCGAAGAGCTCAAGGGCGCTTGTCCCGTTAAAGCAGTGCAATTTAAAGGCGTTCCATGCTTCGCCGTTCATACCCGCGGTCTGTGGCCTGAAATCGGCTCCCCATCCCTGCAGGATAGTGCCCATCGGGTTGACGGAGGCGATATCAAGGTTATGTGCGTTCGCTATTTGCGACACTTCCACCGTCCAGTTTATCCTTTGCGCTTTGTCCGCGAGGTTCAGTTCCAGATAAAGCTGGTAACCAACGTTGCCGTTGAAAGCGACGCAGGAGAAGGCCCGTCTGGCGTCGCCGCCGAGAACGGAGCCCGCGCGCTTCTCGACATGGATATTCCTGCGCTCCAAAAGCGGTCCGCCGTTATATGCCGCGCATTTATTAAAGGCCGCTCCGACCTGGTGTGTGGCCTGTTGAGTAGGCAAAATGCTCATTATGGTATTTTATCGGCGATTTGCAGTAAAAATTTCAGTATAATTGGCTGGTATTGACCATGGCAAAATGGCATGTATATATCCTCCAGTGTCGCGACGGGAGCCTTTACACAGGTGTTACGAACGATCTCACGAAAAGGCTCGAGGCCCACAGGAGCGGGAAGGGGAGCAAATACGTAAGATCAAGGAAAGCGAAGAGGATCGTCCATGTCGAGAGCTTTCGAAGTAAGGGCAGGGCGCTCAAGCGCGAAGCTGAGATCAAGGGCTTTAGGAGGCAACAGAAGCTGAAATTGATCAGTAAATACTGAAGTTGACGCTCCCCCGAGAGGACTCGAACCTCTAACCAATCGGTTACAAGGGCCTCGAAATTGCTTCCGAGCTTGGACTATCTCATCCCCGATGCTTCGGTCGGGGTCGGGCGCTTGTGAGGCTTATTGGTCGGGATCCTCATCCTCTAGTCTCTGCACGTTACCGCCTACTTTAAACCCTTCGGCGGTCTTCGCTCAGGATCGCCCTTTAACACGATAAAGGATTCCCCTGAATTCACCCGATTTTCCACCCCGATTTTCACCGGGGCGCTGCAACATTTACAGCCGATTGCTCTACCATTGAGCTACAGGGGAACGCCAACTTCAAAGGTATTTTATCAGTTCTGGTGTTTTTGTCTA
>CAZSXD010000145.1:0-2776 GCA_964611075.1 uncultured bacterium | reverse complement strand
AAAGTTCCGTAAAAGGAGATGATCGGCAGTGGTAGAAAGCCTTCTTAAGAGGGCGAAAGCCTTCATCGGGCTTGAGGACGAGGGCGTCATCGAGGAGATCCGGGAAGAGGTCAATGTCGAGACCGCACTGAGACCCAGGAAGAACAAGAATGCCTCTTCTGCGGAATACGAGATCATACTGCACGAACCCAAGGTGTACGAGGATTCCCTGAACATCTCCTCACAGCTCAGGAGCGGCAATCCGGTCATAATCAACCTGAGGCACCTTGATCCGGTTGAAGGGACCAGGCTCATTGATTTTGTCTGCGGCACCGCCTATGCGATCGACGGGCACATGATAAAGATCGGAGAAAGCATCTTTCTCTTCACCCCGAGCAATATAATCATCTCGGAGGTCGAGGACGCCCCGGGCATCGAAGAAAGCGTTACTGCGGAGAGAACCCTCTTCTCCAGAAGATAAGGATA
This sequence comes from uncultured bacterium, assembly GCA_964611075.1. GTDB lineage: Bacteria > Margulisbacteria > WOR-1 > CAVSGV01 > CAVSGV01 > CAZSXD01. Next base: position 2,311 of record CAZSXD010000145.1, on the reverse strand, counting down.
CAGATGAAACTCGGTTTTATCGGGTCGGGCCGGATGGCCGAGGCCATAATATTCGGTCTCACTTCCAGGCGCGCCGTAGCAAAAAAGAACATAATGATATCCGACAAGGATCCTGCGCGCCTTAAACTTGTTTCCAGGAAATATAACGTGAAGGCCGCCGGGGACAACAAAACGGTCGTGTCTTCCTCGGACGTCATCATACTTGCGGTCAAGCCGCAGTTCATCGCTCAGGTCCTTGACGAGATAGCGGGCAGCGTAAGAGCGGATCATTTGATCATATCGATCGCGGCAGGCATCACGCTTAAGAACCTCGAAAGGCATGTTCCGCGGGCCGCAATCTTAAGGGTGATGCCGAACAATCCCTGCCTTGTGGGCGAAGGCGTGTCGCTGATCTCCGCCGGGAAACTGGCCGGGGAAGGCGATATCAGGTCGGCGGAAAAGATATTCTCTCCGGTGGGGGAGACGTTCAAGATCGACGAGAGATACATGAACGCCGTGACGGCCCTATCGGGGAGCGGGCCGGCCTTCGTTTACGAAGTGATAATGGCCTTGACGGACGGAGGCATAGAGGCGGGGCTCCCCAAGGAGATGGCAAAAAAACTGGCCGAGAGGACGGTCTTCGGTTCGATCATGACCGTTATCAAGACCGGTAAACATCCCGAGGAGCTGAAGAACATGGTGACCTCGCCGGGAGGAACGACCATCGCGGGCTTAAGGGTGATGGAGGAGCATAATTTCAAGGCGATACTGAAGAAGGCGGTGCTTAAGTCTGCCGCCAGGGCGAGAGAGATGAGCGAGGAGTTCGATAGGACAGTATGAGACAGGTGATCATAGCCCTTGTGAACCTGATATTTGACGTTGCGTACGTCCTTATGGTGATAAGGGCATTTTTGACGTACCTCCCTCATAACAGGTTCCATCCCTTCATAAGGCCGGCGTACGACCTGACGGAGCCGCTGCTTTCTACGATCAGGAAAGGGCTGCCGCCTGAAAAGATAGGGGTGGATGCGTCGCCTTTCATCGCCATAGTTTTGCTGTTCATCGTCCAGCAGACGATATTTTACATTTTGTCGCTGATCTGATACTTACCGACAGTTCTTCATTGGAAAGCTGGTTGATCTAGATGGCCCAGATCAAGATACCGGAACCCGTGGTGCTGAGATACCTTTCATCGAGATACGGAAAGGTCAGGATAATAAGCTATGAAAAGCTTGGATCAGGCTGGCATGGGACGGGATATAAGGTCAAATTCAAAGTTCAAAGCTCAAAAGTCAAAAGCAATGAAAGAGAGATCGTAATAAGGACTTTGATGCCGAGGGATTTTTCGCACGATTTCCTCGCCGATAGAGCAAAAGTCTTCGTCACGCAGCATGAAATGTCGAGGCATATCCCGGGCCATATAATTTCACATGACGTTTCGGGTTACACGAAAGCAGGCAGGCTTGTTTCGATAGGTGATGCCGTGGAATTCTTCCAGGTGGTCGAGGTCGCTCGCGGCTCTTCGTATTCTGCGGATTTTCAGAGGATAAAGAGAACTGGATCTGCGACAAAGGAAGACATCCAGAGAGCAGGGATGCTCGGAGAGTATCTCGCAAAACTCCACTCAAAAAAGATGAAAGCGTCTTCCGGGGACATCAGGTCTGTCCGCCGCAGGCACCTGCGCGACTGCATAGGACATGGGGAGATGATGGTCGGGGTGATAGACACGTATCCGGACGGATACAGGTTCGTCTCAAGGAAGGAAATGGATGACCTTATCTGCATGGCCTCGGTTTTCAGGGAGCATGTCAAGGACACGCCTTATATCCCCTGCAGGATACACGGGGATTTCCATCCGGGGAACATAATGTTCGAGGGCAGTAAGATAAGGCTCCTTGACGCTTCACGCGAGGTCTTCGGCGATCCGGCGGACGACGTGATATGCCTCGCGATGAACTATATCTGGTTCGCCGTGATGCAGACGGGGAGGTTCGAGGGCCCCTTCAAGAGGCTGTTCGATGCTTTCTGGTCAGCTTATTTCGGCAGGACCCGTGACAGGTACATTGCAAGGACCGCCGGGGTCCACATGGCCTTCAGGGCCGTGGTCGTGGCTCACCCGGTGTTCTACAGGGACCAGACAGATGCGGTGCGCAGGAAAATGATAAAACTGACGAAGAGGGTCTTGAAGAGCGGAAAATTCGTCCCTTCCAGGATCAACGAACACCTGAGGTAGAGAATCTCAGGAACCTGCGACTAAACGTCGCGGTTCCATCGGTCAATACTGTTTGTGCCGACATAGTGGAGCCGAGGCGTTTAGCCTCAGGCTCCGGAG
>CAZSXD010000144.1:0-2789 GCA_964611075.1 uncultured bacterium | reverse complement strand
GCGTGACCCAGGAAGACTGAGGCCGGCAGATAATGCCAACCTATTCATATAAGGTGAGGAACGAAAAAGGCAAGCTGATCACGGGCACCGCGGACGCGGTCAGCAAGGACGCGCTCGCGGCAAGCCTCCGCAGATCCAATTACACCATCATCTCGATCAAAGAAGCCGTTGAGGCGCTATCGCAGATAGACAAGTTCCTGCGGAGGCTCACCAGGGTGAAGGTGAACGACCTGGTGATGTTCAACGTGCAGCTCTCGAACATGATAGCGGCGGGCATCCCCCTTCCCGCAGCACTTGCCACCCTCTCGGAACAGGTCCAGAACGTGAAATTGAAGGACACCATCGTCGAGGTTTACGATGACATAAAAGGCGGCAGTACGTTCTCCGACGCGCTGAAAAAGCATTCGGACGTTTTCCCCGACATTTTCATTAACATGATAAGGGCCGGGGAGGTCGCCGGCAACCTTGATGAGATACTTTCAAGGCTCGCAATCTTCTTTGAAAAGGAGATGGAGCTGAAGCAGAAGATATCCGCCGCATTGTTCTATCCCGTCATACTCGCCGTGTTCGGCACCTGCGTCGTCATTCTCATAATCCTGACCATCCTCCCCTCTTTCGCCAAGATATTCATCGAAGCGAACGTCCCCCTGCCGCTCCCGACGATGGTGCTGTACAACTTGAACCTCGTGATCAGGGCCTACTGGAAGCCTGCGGTCGCAGCCATTGCGGCAGCTATATTCCTCCTGAGCTGGTATAAAAAGACGCCCGCAGGAAAATATCGCTTTGACAAGTTCGTGATAAGCTTCCCAATATGGGGGGGGCTTGTGCGCGAGGTCACCATAGCCAGACTTTCCAGGACGCTCGCATCCCTGCTGGCCTCGGGTGTGCCGATGCTCTCCTCGCTGAAAGTGACGGAGCAGACGATAGACAATTCGATCATCTCAAGAGTGCTGAAGAACGTTTATTCATCTGTGAGCAAGGGGGAGACCGTCTCAGCGCCCCTGAAGGAATCCGGGGAATTCCCGCCCATGCCGGTGCATATGGTCGCCGTCGGGGAGGAGACAGGATCGCTTGACGTGATGCTCAACAAGGTCGCCGACTACTACGAGCTTTCCACCGATTACAGCATCAAGAAGCTGACGGCCCTCATCGAGCCCATATTCCTGATCATACTGGGAGGCATGGTGGCTTTCATTTTCGCCTCCATCCTCCTTCCTATTTTCAGGATGGTGAAGACGCTAAAGCATTAAAATGTTGCCAAATGCGCGAATATATGTATAATCGGATGGTCCCGTTGGATAAGACCATATGGATGTAAGTCTTCTTTTAAACAGCGTCATAAAGAACAACGCTTCAGACCTCCTGATAGTGGAGGGCATCGCGCCCATATTAAGGATAAGCGGAGACCTGGTCCCCGCCGATTCAAAGGTCCTCAATGCCGAAGAGACGAAAGCGCTAATTTACAGCCTCCTTAACCCGTCCCAGATAAAGGAGTTCGAAAGCACGAAGGAGCTCGACCTCTCATACGCCCTCAAGGGCATCGCCAGGTTCAGGGTGAACGTGCACTATCAGAAAGGGACCGTCGCCGCATCCCTCAGGCTGATACCGCCGGAGATCCCCAGCATGGAGGAGCTCCACCTGCCCAAGGCCATAGAGGATTTCGCATCTCTTGAAAGGGGGCTCGTGCTGGTCACAGGGCCCACAGGCGCGGGAAAGACCACCACGCAGGCATGCATGGTGGACCTGATAAACAAGAACAAGAGCAAGCACGTGATCACGATCGAGGATCCCATAGAGTATTCCCACATGAACAAGAGGTCGGTCGTGGAGCAGAGGGAAGTGGGCATCGACACAGATTCGTTCAACACGGCCCTGAAGCGGGTGCTCAGGCAGAACCCGGACGTGATACTGGTCGGGGAGATGAGGGACCTTGAGACCATCCAGACCGCCATCACCGCCGCGGAGACCGGACATCTTGTCATATCCACCTTGCATACCAATGACGCCGTGCAGTCCATCGACAGGATAGTGGACGTATTTCCCCCGCACCAGCAGACACAGATAAGGATGCAGCTTTCGTTGTCCCTGCAGGGGATAATAGCGCAGCAGCTCATCCCGAGGCTCGACAAAAAGGGCCTGATCATAGCCGTGGAAGTGCTTGTCGCGACCTCGGCCGTGAGGAACCTGATAAGGAAAAGCCAGACCCAGGAGATCTATTCGATGCTCGAGATCGGGACGAAGTTCGGCATGCAGAGCATGGACGCGTCCCTCAAGAACCTTTACCTGAACAAGCTCATCTCCTACGAGGAAGCTTTCGCTCACGCCCTCAATCAGGAGCATTTCGAGAAAACGCTTACCTGATTGACTTTTCAGGCCAATTCAATATAATACGCTGAGAGGGGGTGAAAATAACTTGAGAAAAAGCAAAGCTTTTACGCTGATCGAACTTCTCATCGTCATGGCCGTCATCGCGATCCTCATCGCCATTGCTATCCCGTCATTCCGGGGTATGCAGGACGAAGCGAGGAAGACGAAGGCTCAGGGCGACGTCAGAGTGCTGAAGATCGCGGTTGAATCGTGGTACAAAAACCACAGCAACGAGTATCCGCTCGCATCGACAACGGGAACCGGCCCGGCGGCCACATGGGAAACCATTCTTACTGGTGCATATCCCAGGATACTTGACGCGATCCTGTTTGATCCTTTCGTCGGCAGCGGCTCTTCGACACAATACATGTACAAGACCGATTCTGCCACCCTGGCTGACGCAAAGTATTACGTGATATACT
>CAZSXD010000143.1:0-2793 GCA_964611075.1 uncultured bacterium | reverse complement strand
TATTCAAGGTCGCTACCTACGGCATAGTCGGGGACCTGTTTGAGATCGTCCCGAAACTCACGAAAAAACTGAAAGAGGTCCGAGGCTAGTGGCAAAGATCGCATTTGTTTTCCCGGGCCAGGGTTCCCAGTACGTGGGAATGGGCAAAGACCTTGTGGCAAAGTTCAGCTACACGAAGAGATTCTTTGATGAAGCTAACTCGTCGCTCGGTTTTGACCTGGCGAAGCTGTGCTTTGAGGGGCCGGAGGATGAACTGAAAAAGACAGAAATAACCCAGCCGGCCATACTCACGGTATCGGCGATCTGCCTCGAGGTCATGAAGTCTTTCGGCGGAATAAAGGCCGAAGCGGTCGCGGGGCACAGCCTCGGCGAATACAGCGCTCTCTATGCGGCGGGAGCCCTGGGCTTTAAAGATGCCGTGAAGCTTGTCAATTCAAGGGGAAGGTTCATGCAAACAGCGGTTCCGCTCGGCGAAGGCACAATGGCGGCGATACTCGGGCTTGACCATAATGTCGTTAAAGAAATATGCGTCAAAGCCTCTGAAAAAGGCGTAGTTGAAGCGGCGAACATCAACAGTCCGGGTCAGATAGTGATCTCCGGGAAAGTCGCAGGCGTCGCGGAAGCGTCAAGGCTCTGCAGGGAAGCGGGAGCCAAGAAGGTGATCGAGCTTCAGGTGAGCGCACCGTTCCATTCAAGTCTGATGAAGCCCGCGGCGGATGAACTGGCTGGGGAATTGAGCAGGGTGACCATAAGGGACGCTTCTATCCCCGTGGTCAGCAACGTCACCGCTGACTACGCGACGGACGCGCAAACGATAAAGGAGCTGCTGATAAAACAGATGACCTCCCCTGTCCTGTGGGAGGACTCGATAATGAAGCTCTCAGGCGACGGCTTTGACACTTTCATCGAGGTCGGTCCGGGAAAGGTGCTTGCCGGCCTTATCAGGAAGATAAGTCCGAAAGCGAATGTCCATAATGTCGGGGATGCAGCAAGCCTGGGGGATTTCCTGGGCAGCTTCCATCCCGGAAAATAGAGGTGAATAAAATGAAACTTAAAGGAAAGGTCGCTCTGGTCACGGGTTCCGCTCAGGGTATAGGAAAAGCTATAGCCGAAGCGCTGGCAAAAGAAGGTGCTGATGTAGTAATATCGGATATCAATATGGAACTGGCGACGGCGACCGCCGCTGAGATAGCAAGGACAGGCGTAAGAACGCTTGCCGTAAAGATGAACGTGGCAGACTCAAAGGACGTCGGCGAAGGGATCGACCTGATAGTGAAGACCTTCGGGAAGATCGACATCCTCATCAACAATGCCGGCATCACGCGCGACACTCTCATTATAAGGATGAAGGACGAGGACTGGGACGCCGTGTTGAACGTCAATCTCAGGTCGATGTTCATCTGCACGAAAGCAGCGGCCCCCTTGATGATGAAATCGCGTTGGGGTAGAATAGTCAATATAGCATCAATAGTCGGTGAAATGGGAAATTTTGGACAGGCCAATTACGCAGCCGCGAAAGCGGGCGCGATAGGTTTAACGAAGACCGTGGCGCGGGAGCTTGCGGGAAGAGGGATAACGTGCAACGCCATTGCTCCGGGCTTCATCGACACGGCAATGACCCAGAAACTGTCCGATGACGTCAAGAAACGCCTGAGCGAACAGATACCGCTTGTTCGGCTCGGTACTCCGGAAGATATAGCCAAGGCGGTCGTTTATCTGTGCGCCGACGCCGATTACGTGACGGGTCAGGTGATAAATGTGAACGGCGGGATGTACATGTAGTCGAGTTTTTTAGAAAGGGGTGATCGAAGGCAATGGATGAATCAAAGATTTTTGAGCAGGTGAAGAAGGTAGTGGTCGATCAGCTGGGAGTATCCGAAGGCGAAGTGAAAAGAGAAGCTTCTTTCGTGGATGACCTGGGCGCCGATTCACTCGACACGGTCGAGCTGGTAATGGCGCTCGAAGAGGCTTTCGGCATGGAGATACCGGATGAAGAAGCCGAAAAGATCAAGACGGTCGGTGACACGGTAAGCTATATTCTTTCGCACGGAAAAAAATAAGTATTCGTTATACTAAGGACTGAGGATCGTGCTTGGAGGCCCTTGATATGGGGCTCCACGATTTAATTAATTAGGGAGGCGTGTTTTGAAGTTGCCTGAGCTTAAAATAGGCGACCTGGTCGCCAAAATACCTATAATCCAGGGCGGGATGGCCGTCAAGATATCGACGGGATTGCTCGCCGGGACCATTGCCGCCGCAGGCGGCGTCGGAGTTATAGGCGCTTCCGGAATGGACCTTTCTGAGCTTAGAAAAGAGATCCGGAAAGCAAGGGATATCGCAATGGGCGGGATAGTCGGCATCAACATCATGTTCGCCGCCCGCGAGTTCCTCGGCGTTGTGAAAACAGCGATAGAGGAAAAGATCAGCCTTATAATCACGGGAGCCGGATTCTCAAGGGACATATTCAAGATAGGCCACGAATCACGCACCCCGATACTCCCCATAGTTTCATCAGCGAAGCTGGCCAGAACGGCCGATAAGTGCGGTGCCGCGGCCATAGTGGTGGAGGGGACCGACGCTGGAGGGCACCTGGGCACGGACAGGCACATCGAGGACATAATCCCCGAGGTCAGGGCCGTTACGAAACTTCCCGTCATAGCCGCCGGCGGGATAACGGACGGCTGCGACATAGCCAGGATGTTCAAGCTCGGCGCTGACGGAGTTCAGATAGCCACAAGGTTCGTCCTCACCGACGAGTGCGCGGCGGCGCCGGAATACAAAAAGATCTATCAG
>CAZSXD010000142.1:0-2824 GCA_964611075.1 uncultured bacterium | reverse complement strand
CATAATACTTGCGGCGGGCATCGGTAAAAGGCTCGGCGATCTCACCGAGGGCCTTCCCAAATGCTTCCTTAAGATCGCTGGCAGGACCATCCTTGACCGCCAGCTGGAAGCGCTCGAGGGGATGGATGTTGTGATCGTGGTGGGCTTCAAGGCCGACCTTATCAAAAGCAAATATCCGGACCTGAAATTCGTCCTCAACCCGGATTACTCGACAACGAACACCATCCATTCGCTGGGGCTCGCATTGAACGGAAAGGACACTTTTGTCCTCAATGGCGATGTTGTCTTCGACAAGAGGATCATCAGGCTGCTGGACAAGCCCAGCTGCGCGGCGGTGGAATACAAGAACGTCCATCCCGAGGAGATACAGGTGCTCACAAGAGACGGGGATGAGATCGTGAGGATCGGGAAAAACATCAATGGGACGGGAGAAGCGGTGGGCATATACAGATTCTCCGGAAAGTTCTGCGACAGGCTGAAAGTCCAGATATCGAAAATGGGAAAAACCCTTTATTATGAGGACGCCGTGGACAGGATACTCCCCATGGATTTTCACGCCGTCGACATAGGAGATTTGGCCGCCAAAGAGATAGACTTCAAGGAGGACTTCGATCACGCGCACTCCCTGAAGATCGACTGACCCTCCATGAGCAAATTCCTGATAGTGAACGCTGACGATCTCGGACTGACCGAGGGGACGAACCGGGCCGTCATTGACTGCTTCAACAATGGGATCGTCAGGAGCGCCAGCCTGATGTCTCCGGGCAAAGCTTTTGACGGCGCCGTCCTTCTCGCCAAACAAAACCCCGGATTATCTATAGGCGTTCATCTGACGCTCGCGGGTGAAAGATCAGTTGCGACCGCTGATTCAGTTAGATCGCTTGTTGATGGGAATGGGAACCTGCCCCAAAGCCACAAGCAATTCATCATCAAGTATCTAACAAGGGGCATTGCGCTTAATGACGTGCGCGTCGAACTGGAAGCGCAGCTCTCAAAGGTCCGTGACGCGGGCATAAAGATCTCCCACATCAACAGCCATCAGCATCTTCACGTCCTGCCGGGAATTATCGATATCGTCCTGGAACTGGCCAAAAAATTCAAGATCGATAACATAAGGATCCCTTTCGAGGGCTTTTTAACCTCGCTCTCCCCTTCCATGACGGGACTTTCATTCCTCAGCCGCGCCGCAAAAAGAAAGGTCATCGCCAGCGGCCTGAATACGACGGATCACTTCTGGGGAATTAAGGAAAGCGGGCATTTAAACGAAGCCGCTTTGCTGGGGATCATCGTTCGCTGCAAGCCCGGGTCAACGGAAATAATGTGTCATCCGGCTTACAAGGATGCCCTATATGATAAAGTGTATGCACCCTATTACGCAAAAACAGGTTATAATCACAGGCCGGAGCAGGAAGTGCAGGCCCTGACGAGCGCTCTTGTCAAAGAAAAGCTTGAAAAAGAAGCTGTGATCCTTTCAGGGTTCGGCAAGGTCTGAACGGAGGAGAATGAAATGAATAAATGCGAGATCTCGATTGTGGCGCCCGTTTATCAGGAAGAAGAGATCATCGGGGAATTCCATGAAAAGCTCACGGAAGTGATGAGAGGCGTCGGGCTCACCTATGAGGTCATCTACGTTGATGACGGATCGGGCATTGCGACCTTCAATGCGCTGAAAAAGATCGCTGACAGCGACCAGCATGTGAAGATCCTTCGGTTGTCCAGGAATTTCGGCCATCAGGCGGCCCTGACCGCCGGTATAGACAACGCTTCGGGCGACGCCGTGATAATGCTGGACAGCGACCTTCAGCAGCCGCCCGCACTGATACCCACCCTTATAAAGCACTGGAAGGACGGATATGACATAGTGTATACGGTGCGTGATGACGTGAAAGGAGCTTCCTTCTTCAAGAAATTAACGGCAAGCATTTTCTACAGGCTCATGGCAAGGATAACGGACGTGGACATGGACATGAACTGCGCGGATTTCCGGCTGATGAGCAGGAAAGCCGTGGAAGGCTTCAAGAAGATACGCGAGAACGCCCGTTTCATAAGGGGGCTCGTGGGATGGATGGGATACAGGAAGATAGCCGTCCCCTACATCGGCCTTGAAAGGAAAAAGGGCCGTTCCAAGTACACGCTCGGAAAGATGTTCAAATTCGCGATGAACGGCATCCTTTCTTTCTCGGTAGCACCCATAAGGTTGATCAGCCTGGCGGGGCTTTTTGTCTCCATATCGAGCTTTTTGTATCTTCTCCGGGTCGCCTATTTCGTCCTGTTCGAGAAACAGGTGATACCGGACCTCCTCCCCATAACCAGCCTTATACTTTTTCTGGTAGGCGTACAGATGCTCATGATAGGCGTCCTTGGCGAGTATCTGGCAGAGGTCTTCACCCAGGTGAAGAACCGCCCGCTTTACCTGGTGGACGAGATTTACCAGAAAATGTGATATCATATTCCCTTAAATTGCGCTGAAACAGGAGGAAAAACATGGACTTGAACAATAAGACAATACTTGTGACAGGAGGCACCGGATCGTTCGGAAAAAAGTTCACGCAGACGGTCCTTGAGCGATACAGGCCGAAGAAGCTGATAATTTTCTCAAGGGATGAACTGAAACAGTATGAAATGCAGCAGAATCCCGTCTTCAAAAAGCACCAGCGAACGCTAAGATATTTCATCGGGGATGTTAGGGACCAGGAAAGGCTTTACAGGGCGTTCCACGGCGTTGACGTTGTAGTGCACGCCGCTGCCCTCAAGCAGGTCCCGGCCATGGAATATAATCCTTTTGAAGCAATAAAGACCAACATAATCGGCGCCGAGAACGTCA
>CAZSXD010000141.1:0-2920 GCA_964611075.1 uncultured bacterium | reverse complement strand
AGGAAGGCATCGACGCCAGGGTGGTCAACATGCACACGATCAAGCCCCTGGACAGGTCGCTCGTCATCCGCTGCGCCGAGGAGACCGGTGCGATCGTCACTGCAGAGGAGCATTCTGTGATCGGCGGGCTGGGAGGTGCTGTCAGCGAGGTCCTGGTCGAGAACCGGCCGGTCCCGATGATGCGCGTCGGCACCAAGGACATGTTCGGCGAATCGGGGAAGCCGGCGGAACTGCTTGAAAAATACGGACTGACACCCGAAGAGATCGCCGCCGCGGCAAGGAACGTCATCAAGAGGAGATAGAATGCGCCCTTCCTGGGATTCCTATTTCATGAAGATCGCAAGCGACGTGTCGCTTCGCTCCACCTGCCTTAAAAGGAGCGTAGGGGCGATAATCGTGCAGGATCACAGGATACTTTCAACAGGCTATAACGGCGCGCCGAAGAACATCGAGCATTGCGAGAGAACAGGTTGCCTGCGCCGGAAGCTCAATGTGCCGTCGGGCGAGAGGCATGAGCTGTGCAGGGGGCTGCACGCCGAGCAGAATGCCGTGATCCAGGCCGCGTGGCACGGCGTCGAGATAAAAGGGGCCACGATGTACAGCACGTATCAGCCCTGCGTCATCTGTGTTAAAATGATAATCAACGCGGGCATAAAGAAACTTGTCTATCAGGGGGACTATCCGGACAAGCTTGCCATGAAACTGCTCAGGCAATCGGGTATAAAGATCGAAAGGAGACCGCTGTCATGATAAAAGTGGGTTTTCTGGGACCGGAAGGTACTTTCTCGGAAGAAGCCAGCGCGATCTACAGGAAGAAGATAGGAAAGGCGGAGTTCATCCCTTTCTCGACGTTCCACGACATACTTATAAGCGTCCATAAGGGCCATATCAATGAGGGCATAGTCCCGGTCGAGAACTCCGTGGAGGGGACGATCGGGATCGTCATGGACATGCTCGTGAACGAAGTTGACCTGAAGATAAAGCAGGAACTCGTGCTGCCGGTCACCCACTATCTCATGGCCAAGACAAAGATCGGTCCCGCAAAGATCACGGAAGTGCTTTCACACCCGCAGGTCATCGATCAATGCAAAGGCTACCTCAGGAAAAAGCTGCCGCACGCAAAGATAAGGTTCGCATTCAGCACGGCTGACGCCGCAAGGCAGGTGGCCGAAGCGACAGAGCTCAAGGGCTTGAGCGAGCCCGCGGCGATAGCATCAATGGCGTCCGCAAAGCTGTACGGGCTCAGCATAATAGATAAAAAGGTGAACGATTATCCCGACAACCGGACGAGGTTTGTCGTGCTCGCCAGGTCCGATCATAAGGTGACTGGCAACGACAAGACCTCCATAGCTTTCTCGATCCTCAAGGACAGGCCCGGAGGGCTGTACAACATCCTCGGGGAGTTCGCTCAGAGGAAAATAAACCTGACAAAGATAGAATCGCGCCCCACAAAGATGACCCTCGGCGATTATTATTTCTTCGTTGACCTGCAGGGGCACAGGAACGACAGAAAGGTCTCCGATGCCCTCAAGCAGGTCAGGAAAAAAGCCTCATTTTTCAAGATTTTAGGCTCTTATCCAAGAGTTTCTTGACTTTTAGGAGCGCTCTGTTATTATTCCCCGCAGAAAGGGGAGATAATAATTAGGCTCTGCTTTCAAAAGTGTATTTTTTGGCTTTCTTCCTTTCTAATAATCTCTCTTTTTGTCATTTTTTATCCAGCCTTGGCCGAAGAATTCGTAAAGACAACGACCGACCCGTCCTCGATCGGGATAGGTGCAAGGCCCATCGGCATGGGCAAGGCATATGTGGGGCTGGCGGACGACGTATCGGCCGTCTTCCTGAACCCTTCGGTTCTTGCCTATCAGAAGAACTGGCAAATACTCAGCATGTCGACCAAGCTCCTGAACGAGATCGACTATCTCTCCCTGGCAGCCACTTATAACACAGCGATCGGTACTTTTGGTATAGGCTTCGTGTCGGCTTCCATCGGCGGCAGCTTTGTCACGGGGCAAACGCTTGCAGAAGAAGGGGGCATTATTTTCCCGATCGCCTCGGAAGAAGCCATCGATTACACGAGCACGGTGCTTCTCCTGGCGTACGGGAACGAGGCCAAAAAATTCTATGATCACCCCTGGCTTGAGAACGTTTCTGTCGGGATCTCTTTCAAGCTCTTTTCACAGGGACTTTCAGGCGGCGGCATCGAGAGCGGTCTGATGACAGGATACGACATCGACGTGGGAATGATGTACAAACCCTATACCTGGCTTTCCTTCGGACTGAACGAGGTGGATGCTCTGCCCGCCAGCATGGGAGGCAAGCTGACAGGAGGAGACACGGAGGTCGAACACTCCCTTCCGTCGGTGACGAAGCTCGGGATGGCCTTCAAGGTGCTGGGGGACGACAAATCCCTGTATCCTTATCCCCAGAAATTGACCTATCTCCTTGATTTCGACTACAACGCAACAAGGCTAAGCATGCCCATGACCTACAGGACCGGTGTCGAATGGTGGCCGAGCGATTATCTGGCACTGAGGTGCGGGCTTGACCAGGACATCGTCGGAAAGGACACTTCAAGCGGCTTCAATATCGACACGAACCTGGCGGCCGGTGCAGGCGTCTATTACAACGGCTTCAAGTTCGATTACGCATACCACAGGTACGGCACGCTGTCCGAGAACGACACGCAATATCTGTCCCTTTCCTACGCGGCACCCACGGAGCTTTTCGCGCCGGCGGTGAAAGAGGTGGCAAGCGTGGAGGCGCTGAAGATATTTAACCCGAGGGACAAGACTACCACGCACGACGAGGCCGTGGACATAGTGGGAAAGGTGGCGGATCCCGCCCAAATAAGCGCGGTGACCGTCAACGGAGCGAACGTCATCTTCTCCAGGGAAGGCTCGTTCGAAGGAACTTATCCTCT
>CAZSXD010000140.1:0-2957 GCA_964611075.1 uncultured bacterium | reverse complement strand
GGATGTTCCTCTTCCCTTTTGAGAAATGAATGACGGCCTTCGTGCCCACAAGGATGAGGATGCATTTCCTTTTTGCCTCATTCTCCTTTATCAGCTCTTCGGCCTTCCTGATGATGCCATCATTGAAGCCGCCGCAAAGTCCGCGGTCAGAAGTGAATATGACAAAAAGGATGTCCCTGGACTTGTTGCCCTTGAAATATATGCTGCCCGCGTCGAGGTGGGAAACGACATCGGTCACGGCGTAGACCAGGGGCCGGGAAGCCAGCGCCTTTGCCTCGGCCTTCTGGAGCCTGATAAGGGCGATGTTCTTCATCGCCTTCGTTATCTTCTGCGTGTTCCGTATCCCTTTTATCCGCTCTTTTATGTCCTTGATATGCGCCATTATTTGCCCCTGAACATGTTCTTGTACTTCTCGATGGCTTCTTTCAGCCTGGCTTCGGTATCCCCCGCGAGCACCTTTTTCTTCCTGATGTCATTGATCATTTCATAATCATACGTATCAAGATAGGTCATGAGCCCCGCTTCAAAGGCCCTGACGTCCTCCTTATTGAGGTCGTCGAGGTAGCCGCCCACGCCAGCGAATATCACAGCTATCTGGTGCGCCACGTCCATGGGAGCGGACTGGCGCTGCTTAAGGACCTCTGTGAGCCTTTCGCCCCTTATCAGCTGGTTCCTCGTCGCCTGGTCAAGCTCGGACGCGAACTGGGCAAAAGCCGCGAGCTCCCTGTACTGGGCCAGGTCGAGCCTCAGGCTTCCGGCGACCTTTTTCATGGCTTTTATCTGCGCAGCACCCCCAACCCGGGAAACGGAAAGGCCGGCGTTGATGCCGGGCCTTATGCCCGCATGGAAAAGCTCGCTCTCAAGGTATATCTGCCCGTCCGTTATCGATATTATGTTCGTCGGGATGTAAGCCGAGATATCACCCGCTAGCGTCTCCACTATCGGGAGCGCCGTGAGGGACCCTCCTCCAAGCCGGTCCGAAAGCTTGGCCGCCCTTTCAAGGAGCCTTGAATGAAGGTAGAAAATATCGCCCGGATACGCCTCCCTCCCCGGAGGGCGCCTCAGAAGCAGCGAAAGCTGCCTGTAAGCCACCGCGTGTTTGGAGAGGTCATCATAGATCACGAGCGCATGCCCGCCCTTGTACATGTAATATTCGCCGATCGCGCAGCCCGCGTACGGGGCAAGGTATTGAAGCGAAGGGGATGCGTCCGCAGGCGCCGCAACAACGGTCGTGTATTCCAGGGCACCCGTCTCCGCAAGCACCTTCACCACCGATGCTATTGTCGACATCTTCTGCCCCACGGCCACATAGACGCACTTTACGCCCTCGTTCTTCTGGTTGATGATGGCGTCGATGGTTATAGCCGTCTTGCCAGTCTGCCTGTCCCCGATCAGGAGCTCCCTCTGGCCCTTCCCGATCGGTATCATCGAATCGATCGCCTTTATTCCCGTCTGAAGAGGCTCGCTCACCGGCTGCCTGTCGATGACGGAAGGCGCCATGAACTCTATGAATCTTTTTTCCGTTGAGGATATCGGGCCTTTCCCGTCAAGGGGTTCGCCCAGCGGGTCCACGACCCTTCCGAGAAGAGCATCACCCACAGGAACGTCCACGATCTCGCCAGTGCACCTCACCTTCTCGCCTTCCCTTACGGAAGCTGCGTCCCCTATGACGACGCATCCGATATGGTCCTCCATCAGGTTGAGGACCATTCCCCTCGTCCCGCCTTCGAACTCGAGTATCTCCGACATTTTCGCGCTGCCGAGGCCGTATATTATCGCGACGCCGTCGCCCGTGGATACGACCTCACCCTGCTCCTCGCCAAGCGGCACAGCACGGAACGATTCGATCTTCTTTTCCAGCAGTTTGCTTATCACTTCCTTGGCCATGTCATTTCACCGCCATTGACCGGAGGAGCGAGCTGAGCATTCCCCCGACCGTCCCGTCAATGACCATCCCTTCGCAAAGCACCTTTACCCCGCCGGACATCCTCCTGTCCGTCCTGCATCTCATCTCTATCCGTCTGTTCATGTAGCCGTCAAGCTTTGCCTTAAGGAGCTTTTTTTCGTTCTCGAGCAGCGGCATCCTGGAGGTAACCTCCGCATCGGCGATGTTCCTCCTCCTGTTGAAGAGGCCCATGTACTCCCTGCAGATTAGAGGCAGGTATTCCTCCCTCCTGTTGGCGAGCACCAGTCTCAAAAAATCACGGGTCAGTCCGTCAAAGGAAGAGAAGGCCGCAATCCTGTCGGCCGCAGGCACAAGCCTGCTGAAAAGGAAATCGCGCAGCTTTTTCCTTTCCAGCACCTTTTGCAGTTCCTTCATGTCATGCCTCACCGCATCCTCACAACCCCTCTTCGCGGCCAATGCCAGCAGGGCCCTTGCATACCTGTTCGCTATCATTTCAGTTCTTTATCCCTTCCAGGAATCGTTCAACGATCGATCTCTGGCTTTTCCTGTCCATCTTTTTCATTATTATCTTTTCCGCTATCATGACGGAGAGCTTTGCCGTCTCGTTGATCATGGATTTCCTGGCCTCCGCCTTGTACTGTTTTATCTCGTGCCTTGCCCTTTCCTTCTGCTCCTCTATCTCCTTCTTCGCCTTTGCCAGCGCGTCCTTCCTCATCTTTTCCGATGCGGCCGCCGCTTGGCCCATGATCTCTCCGGCGTTCGTGTTGGCGGCCGCGACCGCGTCGCGCCCCTCCTTCATGAAGGCTTCCGCCGCGGACATCTTCGCCGCCGCCTCGGAAAGCGTCCTCCCCACATGCTCCTTCCTGTCGTTCAATAGCTTCATCACAGGCTTATACAGGAAGTAATTAAGCACATAAATAAGTATTATAAAGTTCAATACGACCGCGACCATCGTCGCGTTGATCGTCAACATTTTTTATCCCCTATTTCAACGGATTCACGAATATCAATATTATCGCGATCAGCAGAGCGTAGAGCGTGAGCGATTCTA
>CAZSXD010000139.1:0-2958 GCA_964611075.1 uncultured bacterium | reverse complement strand
GGGGGGTCAATATCAGCTTTTCTTCGTTCGGATTGGTCAGGTAACCCGCCTCCACAAGGATGGCCGGCATCCTGGCGTGATGGACGATGTAATAAGTGACCTTCTTGATGCCCCGGTCCTTTGAACGCGTTGTGCGGCTCAGCGCCGTCTGCATGACCCTGGCGAATGTCCTGCTGATCTGCGTGTAATAATAGGTCTCGCAGCCTCTTATGTTCGGGCTCGTGTAGGAATTGAAATGAACCGCGACGAACAGGTCGGCATTGTTGCTGTTCGCGACATTGACAATGCCCCTGTTCTTTATCTCCGTGTCGCCGTTCCTGGTGAAAATGACCTTCGCCCCCGCGTTGTTCAGATGCGTGCGCAGCCTCAACGCCACGCGGTATGTGAGGTCCTTTTCAAGGACGCCGCTGTGCCCCACATAGCCGGGATCCCTCCCGCCGTGCCCCGGGTCGATGACTATTGTCATTCCCTTGAGCGGAAGCTCGGGTTTGGCCGGGGGAATTGGAGGCGTGACAGGCTTAGCGGGCGGCGCCGTTACGGCCTCGACGGTGATCCCGATCTCCTCCTCTTTTTCCTCCGCGGGGACCACCACTTCGCTTGAGATAACCTCAAGGGCTTCGAGGGTCTGCTGGGGGCTTGGCGCTACCTTCCTTGCCGAACCGGGTCTTGCTTTTGTGACCTCCAGGATCACCCTGTTCTTTCCGATGAGGCTGGTGAACTCGTATGTAAGCTCCTCTTTTGGTTCGATCATGACGTAGACGGTATCGGCGTCGAACTGCATGGCCTGCACCATCTTTATGAGAGGCGAATTGCCGGGGATGGTGACAGGGCTTGCGATCGTCGAGTTGCCGAAGACAAGCGCTATGCGGTTGGGCGAGTCAAGCACTATCACCTCCGGCTTTGCCCGCTGTGAAGTGGCCACCTGTATCTCCGCGTAAGTCCCGATCCTTTTGGTCTGGATGGCGAGGATCTTGTTCTTTTCAGAGGCATAAGCAAAGGCCATCAAGGCCGTCAGGACCATCAAGGCAATGAAAGGCGGCAAGGCAAAAAGTCGCTTCATTTGAACGAGCTCGCTATTTCCAGAAGCTTACGCTTGTCGTTAAGCTCCGGTTCTTCAATGACCTTATCAAGCAATTTGTCCAGTATCTCGCCGACCTTCGGGCCGGGTGGTATCGAGAGCGCTTTCATGATGTCGTTGCCGTTGACCTTAAGGGCCTTCAGGTGGATGGCGTTCTGTTCGGCAAGGATCCTGCTTATCTTGCCGCGAAGGCCTTTCGGATATCCTTTCTCGACCTTCCTTCCCATCGCCTTTATGTCCGCTATCCTCAACTCAAAGAGGTCATCGATATGCTGGAGGCCCACGCGTTTAATGAAGCGCCTGACAGCCGAGTCGGACCACTGGGGCGAATAATTGAACATATGGTTCCTGATAAGGACATTCACGTATTCGATATGCGCGTTGCTGAACTTGAGCCTTCTCATTATCTTTTCGGCTGTCCGCGCCCCCGCGTTCTCGTGGTCGTAGAAAGTGATCCCCACCTTGCATTCGGGTTTTGATATGTCATGGAGAAGCGCCGCGAGCCTGAGGGCGGGTTTTTCTTCCGATATCTCGTCGCATGTATGTATGTTGTGGAGGTACACATCTTCTTTGTGGAACGGTTCCGGTTGTCCGATGCCAATACCTTCCAGCAGTTCGGGGACGTAAGATTTAAGGAGGCCGGACCTCCTCATCAATTCAAGCCCTATCGAAGGCTTGTCGGCTTCAAGCATCCTCATGAGCTCGTCGTGGACGCGCTCCATCGAGACTTTTTTCGCTGTCTTGAGGCATTTCGATATGGCAGCGAAAGTTTTCGGTTCGATCTTGAAGTTCAGCTTCGCGGCGAAACGGCACGCGCGCAAAGGCCGAAGGCCGTCCTCATTGAAGCGCTTAACGGGATCGCCGACGGCTTTGATAAGTTTTTTCCTGAGGTCCTTCATTCCGCCGAATTCATCGACCAGTTCTTTTGTGAGCGGATCGTATGCGATGGCATTGATCGTGAAATCACGCCGGGCCAGGTCGTCCTTAAGGTTATCCGAAAACCTGACGTTCAAGGGGTGCCGTCCGTCCACATATTTTTCGTCTGACCGGAAAGTCGTGATCTCGTACGGAACTTTGTCAATGATAACGGTCACTGTCCCGTACTTGATCCCCGTCGGCACGACCTTCTTGAATAACTTCATCACCTGCTGAGGCCTGGCTGAAGTCGTAAGATCCCATGTTCCGGGGTTCTTTTTGAGCAGTAAGTCCCGGATCCCCCCGCCGACAATGTAGCATTGAAAGCCAGAGTTTTTTATAGTCCTGACGATATAAATCAGGTCTTTTGGGAATGAGTTCTTATTCAGCATTGATCAAAGTTTACATTAGGGGGGATTGAAAGTAAAGGCAAAGGAAGCAGATGAGTTTGGATTTTCCTGATATTCTGATATACTACATTAGTTTGGTCATTGGGAATTGGGATTTGGTCATTCCGCGAAGCGGATGGGGGTGTAAGGGTTTTGACGGGCCGGGTGAAGCGGTGGCCGCGAGCCAAGGATGGCGCTGTCCTTGTAAAAACGTGCCAAAACACAAACGCAAGCGATAATCTTGCACTTGCTGCCTAATTAATAACGGCGGCATCGTCTCTTTAGCCGAAGCCGGTTAGGCTTTAGAAGACGTCATTTGACCGGATACTGACCTGTCTTTGTTTGTGGGGCAGGGAGGGAAATTTTACACGATCTAGCGCGGGATAATCCCCGCCTCGGGTCTTGTCCCTGCGCGAACAAAAAATTGAGGCTACGCTCGTAGCGGCTTTTGCGG
Organism: uncultured bacterium; assembly: GCA_964611075.1. Lineage (GTDB taxonomy): Bacteria > Margulisbacteria > WOR-1 > CAVSGV01 > CAVSGV01 > CAZSXD01. Next base: position 122 of record CAZSXD010000139.1, on the reverse strand, counting down.
ATCCCTGCTCGGACGAGGGTTCGACTCCCTCCACCTCCACCAAGTTAGAGTAGCGAACCGTCGGTTTTTTCAAATCGGCGGTTTTTGCTTTTTGGGCCTCCGGGCGGCGGCGTGCGTTTGCC
>CAZSXD010000138.1:0-3010 GCA_964611075.1 uncultured bacterium | reverse complement strand
TCTATTTTGCGGGCGCAAAAAAAGAATACCTTGCAAGCATGGTGGCGGTTTCAGCAACCGTCGTATTCTTCTTGAGCGTCATGAAGCCTTACAGGTTCAGGAGGCTTCTGGCGTACATAGACCCGTGGTCTGACCCGCAAGGGGTGGGCTTCCACATCATCCAGTCGCTCGTAGCGGTGGGCAGCGGGGGCCTGTTCGGCCTTGGACTTGGCGCAAGCAAGCAGAAGTTCTTTTATCTTCCGCAGAATTACACGGATTTCATATTCGCCATATTCTGCGAGGAGATGGGCCTGATCGGGGCGATAGGGGTGGTCCTGCTTTTCTTCTTCTTCATAGGGAGGGGAGTGAGCATAATAAGGAACGCTCCGGATCCATTTTCAATGCTGCTCGCGTCAGGGATAGTAGCCTGGGTCTCTTCACAGGCAATGCTCAACATAAGTGTTGTGCTTGGGATCCTGCCAACCACCGGCATCCCTCTTCCCTTCATCAGTTACGGAGGCACTTCTATTGTTTCGCTGCTTTTCGGTGTTGGATTGCTTCTGAACATTTCAAGATTTAGGAGAACTGAGATATGAAGGCGATGATGGTCGGGGGCGGCACCGGAGGGCATGTTTATCCTGCGATAGCGATAGCACAGGCTCTCCAGGACGTGGACATTGACAGCCGGATACTTTTCGTGGGCAGCGATGACGGAATAGAGACAAGGCTTGTCCCGAAAGAACGGTTTTCGCTTGCGACCATCAGGGCGAGGAAAATGCTCAGGAAATTGACCCCTGCTTCGATCGTAGCGCCGTTCTATGCCGTTTCCGCCATTTTCGAATCGGCCAGGCTGATCAGGGATTTCGGCCCCGATATCATAATAGCGACGGGCGGGTTCGTCAGTCTCCCTGTGGTCATCGCGGGTTTCTTCCTCCGTGTCCCCGTGCTACTTCATGAAGGGAACGTCACTCCGGGTCTTTCCGCCAGGATATGCAAGTGGTTCGCATCAAGGATAACGATCGCTTTTGAGGCGTCCAGGAGGCATTACAGGTTCAGGAAAGTTTTCTGCGTCGGAGGGCCGGTGAGGAAGGAAATAGTGAGCTCGGTGAAAGGCATTTCAATGCAGAAGATCGGGCTCAGGCAGGACTTGAAAACTCTGCTTGTCCTTGGGGGCAGCCAGGGCGCCAGAACGATAAACCGGGCGGTCATTGACGCGATACCGGAATTCGGAAAAATGAACATCCAGATTATTCATGTGTGTGGAGAAAGGGACCAAGAATGGGTGCGCTCCTTGGCCCCGGGCGATGATCCTCTCTATCATCTTATCCCATATATGTACAATATCTGGGACGGGGTGGCGGCGGCGGACATCGTCGTTTCCAGGGCCGGAGCCACTGCGTTATCGGAGATACTTGCCAGGGGTGTGCCGTCGATCCTTGTGCCGTTCCCGTTCTCATCCGGGGGTCATCAGGACATCAATGCGAAGTTGTTGACGGATGCCGGCGCCGCAGTGCTTGTCAGGGACGGTGAGCTGACCGGGGAAAGGATGGCTGCCGAGGTGTCCCGGATATTGAACGACAGGGAGACTTACGCCCGGATGCAGAGCATGTGCAGGGCACTGTCCCACGCGAACGCCGCCATCGAGATAGTCAATATCGTTTACGGCATGCTGAAGATTGATGTGCCCCGATCGAAAAAAGGGAAGGTAAAACGGAGAGTCAAAAATGCAGTCTGACATGAACAGGGTAAAAAAGGTGCATTTCGTGGGCATCGGCGGATGCGGAATGAGCGCCATTGCCAAGATACTCATAAAGATGGGATACAGGGTATCGGGATCCGATATAAAGGAATCGGTGAACACCATGAGGCTGAAGGAACTCGGCGCCGGGATATTCATAGGGCATGATAAGGCGAACGTGAGAGGAGCTGACCTGACGGCCTATTCGTCCGCTGTGCCGATGAACAACGCGGAAATAGAACAGTCATTGCAGTCCGGCATCCCCGTCGAGAAGAGGGCTTCCATGCTTTCATGGATAATGGACCAGTTCGGAAAGCGCATTGCCGTTGCAGGGACGCACGGAAAGACCACAACGACATCGATGATCACCACCATGCTCACAAAGTGCGGGATGGATCCGACCTTCCTTATCGGCGGTGAAGCGAACGACGTGGACGGGAACGCCCGCCTGGGCAAAAGCGACATCGTGATCGCCGAGGCCGACGAAAGCGACGAATCATACCTGTTCCTTCATCCGACCATTGCTGTGGTGACCAATATCGAAGCCGATCATATGGAGCACTTCGGGACCTTCGGCAGGGTCATAGAGGCTTTTGTGAAGTTCGCCAGCCTGACATCGGATGACGGCGTTATTGTCATGGGCGGAGGGGGACCAGGCGTTGCCGAAGCGAAAAGAAGGCTCAAAGGGAAAAAGATAGTGACTTACGGCTTCGGCAGTGAATTCGACTTCCATGCCGACGGTTTCCGCTTCAGCGAAAGAAGGTCCAAATTCAACGCTTATAAAAAGGGGAGTAAACTTGGGGAGGTCACGCTGTGCGTGCCCGGCGAGCAGAACATCGAGAATGCCCTTGCGGCCATAGCCGTGGGCGACCATCTGGGATGCGATTTTGCCACGGTCGCATCGGGCCTTCAGCTGTTCACGGGAGTGAAGAGAAGATTCCAGATAATCGGCGAAAAGAACGATATCATGATCGTAGACGATTACGGCCATCATCCGACCGAGGTCTCAAAGACCCTGGAGGCGGCAAGGCACGGCTATCCCGGAAGGAGGGTCATCTGCGTTTTCCAGCCTCACAGGTTCACGCGGACGATGCATCTCTTTGAAGAGTTCGGCAAAGCGTTCGATTCGGCGGATACCGTGATCATCACGGACATTTACAGCGCCGGGGAGGTGCCGATAGAGGGAGTGACAGGGGAGATGATATATTCGGAGATAAAGAAACAGGGAAAGAGCGCGTTATACGTCAAGAAAAAGGAGCAGATAATCAATCGTCTCGCGGAGATCGTCAGGGA
>CAZSXD010000137.1:0-3076 GCA_964611075.1 uncultured bacterium | reverse complement strand
ATTTTTCTCCATACTTATCCCCGTGATAGGGATACTGAGAGGGCAGGATCTCAAGACCATGATCCTCACAGGGCTTTCGCTCTCATTCGCCACGATACCTGAGGAACTTCCGCTCGTTATAACGATGGTGCTGGGGCTCGGAGCTTACACGCTTTCAAAGAGCAATTTCCTTGTCAAAAGGATAAAGGCGGCCGAAACCCTCGGGAATGCGTCTGTGATCGTGACCGATAAAACGGGGACGATCACGGAATCAAAGCTTGAGATAGCGAACGTTTTCCCGCAGGACAGGCAGGGGATATTAAGGATGGCCTTCAATTCCACGACCGATCTTTCCACTTCTCCGCTGGATCAGGTGATCAAGCAGAACGCGCAGGGCTTGAAGGCGGCGGAGGTCGTCCGTCAGAGAAGTTTCGGGGACGGGAGGAAAACAAGGTCCGTCATCAGGAGGTCGAATGCGGGATACGAAATGTATACCAGCGGCGCGCCGGAAGAAATATTCAGGCTTTGCGGCAATATTAGCCAGGAGATCAAAGCCGAGCTCGAAAAAGAGACGCAAAAGGGCAGAAGGGTCGTCGCGGTGGCGTCGAAGGAACTCGGCGGCCCGGACCTTGAAAAGGACTTCGGCGCGATCGAAAACGGCATGACGTTCGGAGGGTTGATAAGCTTTGAGGACCCGCCGAGGCCCGGCGTGGCCGATGCCATAGGAAAGGCAAAAAGCGCGGGTATCAGGACGATAATGGTCACCGGGGACCATCCTCTGACCGCCGCATATATAGCCTGCCAGGTCGGCATCTCCTGCGATACCAGGGAAGTTATGATCGGAGATGGCATCGACAAGCTTTCCGATGAACAGCTGAAGGATACCGTCAGGAAGATATCCGTGTACGCCAGGACCACTCCTGAACACAAGTACCGTATCGTGAAGGCTCTGCAGTCCAACAGGGAAGTTGTCGCGGTCACAGGCGACGGCATCAATGACGCACTGGCGTTGAAAGGCGCCGATATCGGGATCGCCATGGGAGTGAAGGGGACGGATGTCGCAAAGGAAGCGGCGGAAGTCGTGCTTGCCGACGATAATTTCAACACGATCGCGCGCGGCATATTCGAAGGCAGGAAGTTCTTCGATAACCTCAGAAAGGGCATCAAGTATTATTTATCCGTCAAAGTCGCCTTGATTATGATCTTTCTGCTGCCGGTCCTCTTGAATGTGCCTATGCCGTTCAGCCCGATACAGATAATACTTCTTGAGCTTTTCATGGACCTGGCAGCGTCGGCAGGGTTCGTGAGGGAGCCTGAGGAAAAGGATATTTATTTAAGACCGCCGAGGGACCCGAAAGAGGACGTCATCAATGATAAGGCCGTCATGGATATTATTGTCAAAGGTCTGATGCTTTTTATCGCGGTGACCTCCGTCTATTTCTTCGCAAGATCAAAGGGTTTGAGCGTTGCATTGGTCCAGACATACGCGTTCTCGACATGGATATTCGCTCATATAGCCCTCGCGTATGTTTCGAGGTCGGATAAACAGACCGTGCTCGCGTCCGGCCTTTTCACGAACCCGGTCATCGACTTATGGAGTTTGGCTGCGACATCAGTGCTTCTTCTGGCGGTTTACGTTCCTGTCTTAGGACGGCAGTTCAATCTGACGCCCGTGCCCCCTCTGCACCTTCTGGCCCTTGCCGTTTGCGTTTCAGCGTTCATTTCGCTGCTGGAACTGAAAAAGATCGCAAAAAGAGCCTGAACACGAACTTAGCGGAGTCTTACGGGACCGGGCCTGCGATAACTTGCTCGCCCTTTTTTGCGAAAATGAGAGCGTATTGCCTGCCGCCATCTGGAGTGCTTGGCTGCGCGTCGTTATGTTCAATTCTTGTGAACCCGGCTGCTATTACCAGGGCTTTCAGGTATTCCATGCTGTTCAGGGCGAAGAAATATCGCTTCAGTCTTTTGCCGGCCTTTTCTGTTTCTATGATCCGAACGCCCTTAGCGCCCTTTTTATACCCCATGGCCCATCTGATGAAAACAATTCCATCAGGCGAGAGCCCTTCATATATCTTGTGCATCAGTGCGGCATGTTCGTGAGGTGCGAAATATCCAAAGACATCTCCCGCCAATATACCTGCCTGGCCGCTTTTTGGGAGAGGTTTATTCCTGAGGTCCAGAGTATAAAGTTTTGCTTTAACCTTGTTTGTGTTTTTCGCATAGAAGAGCATGGGCGCAGACAGGTCTATGCCAATTGTTCTAAATTTTTTACCTTCCAGCAGTTTAAGGGAATTCCCCAGTCCGCATCCGATTTCGGTGACCTCCCTGCGTCCTGCCGGCAGATATCCTATAAAGTCAGGCAGACCTTCACTCAGATAAGTGTCCCGCCTGTTTTCTGCGTTATAGTTGACGTCGCCTTTAATACATGCGGTGGTATTGCTTCTGACGAATCGCGAATAATTGACCTCCCTGTAAAACCTCCTTGCCATGCTCATGAACTCCTTACTCGCTTTTAACCTCCACACCATCGCTTCCGGAACGCTTTTCCTCAATGCAGCCATTAATTTATAACCCATGTTAATGCCTCCTTTGGATATTTCAGCCGTATCAATATCGTGCCGAAATCGGATAAATTTCAGTTATTTTGCATATTCCTGATTTTCCGATATTCTGATATACTGATATTCCTGCCTGCCGGCAGGCAGGCTGACACGGAGAGGTGGCTGAGCGGTTGAAAGCGCTCGCCTCGCCCGCCGGAGGCGGGTCCGCCTACGGCGGAAAAGCATAGAATATGTATTATTTGTATATTATTAAGAGTGAGAAATTTGGCAAATTATATACTGGGATCACAGATGATCTAGAGAAGCGATTGGCTAAGCATAATTCAGGGAGTGTCCGTTCAACTAAAGCTTTTAGGCCATATAGGATGATTTATAATGAAGAGCATCCTGATAAGACTGAAGCGCGGAAGCGGGAGTTGTTTATAAAGTCCGGACAGGGAAGAAGGTGGATTAAGGAAAAGATTATAGCGTAATGGAGAGATGGCTGAGTGGTCGAAAGCGCTCGCCTCGAAAGCGAGTATACACGAAAGTGTATC
>CAZSXD010000136.1:0-3110 GCA_964611075.1 uncultured bacterium | reverse complement strand
GGAGCTTATCTCCTCGGTCGCGGTAACGGTCCTCGGGACGACAAAGGTCACTTTCAAGGGGCAGGAGATAGACTTTAAGCCGCCGTGGCCGAAGATCACTCTTCATGACGCTTTGGCAAAGCTGGCGAAGATCGACATAAATACCGACGAAAAAGGCCTGAGAGCCATAGCGAAACAGAAAGGGCTTGAGGGTTACGAAGAGCTGCCCGTGGGCAAGATACTGAACCTTCTGTATGACCAGTTCGTCGAGCCGAAGATCATGCAGCCCACCTTCATAGTGGATTATCCCATCGAAACGTCGCCTCTTGCCAAGAAAAAAAGGGATAACCCAAAGCTGGTCGAGCGGTTTGAGGTCGTGGTGTGCGGGATGGAGATTGCTAACGCTTTCTCCGAGCTTAACGATCCGATCGATCAGAAAGAGCGTTTTATCGAGCAGGTGAAGAACCGGAAGGCGGGCGACGAGGAAGCCGAATCCATGGACGAGGATTTCCTGAGGGCGCTCGAGTACGGTATGCCGCCCACGGGAGGGCTTGGGATAGGGATCGACAGGGTCGTCATGCTCCTTACCGGCTCGGAATCGATCAGGGACATCCTTTTCTTCCCCCACATGAGGCCGGCGGAAGTGAAGAAGACGGACGCCAGTCCCGAGGAAATGAAGGCGCTGGATGATAATAACCGAGAAAAAAGATTATAAGAAGATACTGGAGAGCCTCAAAGGCGCCACTATTATATATGTAATAGGATGCGGAAGGTGCGCCACGTCGTGCTCCACCGGCGGCGAGGAGCAGGTCAAGGAAATTGTCGCCAGGCTTAAAAAGGACAGGAAGAAGATCGCGGGGTCGTTCGTGGTGGAGGCGCCGTGCGATGAGAGGCTTGTCAGCAAGTTTTCGAGAACAGAGAAGTCGAAGATCGGGAAAGCGGATGCTTTGCTCGTGCTTGGCTGCGGGGCAGGGGTGCAGACCGTAAGCGATGTTATCAGGCTTCCGACCTATCCGGCGCTGGAGTCGATATTCTTGGGCAAAACAAAGAGCCTCGGCAGGTTCTACGAGCTGTGTGTTATGTGCGGGGACTGTGCGCTGGAAACGACCGGCGGGATCTGTCCTGTGGCAAGGTGCTCCAAGCACTTGCTCAACGGCCCGTGCGGAGGCTCTCATAAAGGCAAATGCGAAGTTGATAGCAACCTCGACTGCGCCTGGTACCTGATATTCGAGCGGCTGAAGGAGCTGAAACAGTTCGACAGGGTGAAAAAATACCAGAAGCCGAAGGACTATTCAAAGGTCATCAGGCCGAGAAAAGTGGAGTTAAGATGACGTTCAAGGAAGCATTAAAGAACAAAGATTTTATAATTACGGCGGAGGTTTCGCCCCCGAAGGGCGTTGATCTGGCCGAAGTGCTGAAAAAAGCTGATTTTCTCAAAGGCAAAGTTGACGGCGTCAACGCCACGGACAACCAGAGGGCGATACTTCACCTGAGCTCGCTGGCTTTCTGCGCGCTGCTCAAACAGAGGGGACTGGATCCCATTCTGCAGGTGAATTGCCGCGACAGGAACGCTCTGGCAATATCTTCGGATCTTCTGGGTGCTTACGCTTTAGGAATTCGAAATGTCCTGGCAATAAGCGGGGATTATCCGAAGAAATCGCTGCATCATGTTGTCAAACCGGTGTTCGATATCGACTCCGTCCAGCTCATCAAGCTTATAAAGGACATGAATGCGGGGAAAGATTTCGCCGGCGAGGCTTTGACAGGGGCTCCTGATTTCACGGTCGGCGGGGTCGTGAATCCCGGCGCAGACCCTATCGAAGGGCAGATCATCAAGCTCCAGAAAAAGATCGATGCGGGAGCGGAGTTCATCCAGACGCAGATAGTATATGATATTGACGGCTTCAAAAAGTTCAGGGACAAGACAAAAGATATCAAAGTGAAGTTCCTGCTTGGCATCCTTCCGATAAGATCGGCAAAGATGGTGGAGGTCATACAGAACATCCCCGGTGTCCACCTGCCAAAAAAACTTGCCGAAAGGATAGAGAAGGCTTCGGATCCGGTCAAAGAGGGGATAGAGGTCGCTTCAGAATGCATCAAGGAGCTGAAAGGCTACATAGACGGCGTCCACTTCATGACATTGAACAATGTAGAGGCGATACCGGAGATCCTCTCCAAGCTCAAATCCTAATATCGAAGCACGAAATCCGAAGGAATATCTAAATTCGAATATTAAATATCAAAAGAGCTTGAGAATTTGAATTTTGAATATTCATATTTCCTTCGAATTTCGATATTCGAATTTCGGATTTAACTTCTTCCCCCAACAGTTATCGATGGTATTCTAATAGTAGGTTGTCCCGTTGAAACCGGCGCGTGGTCGAACTTGCCGCATACACCGGTCTGAAAGCCCAGGTCCCATCCCACCATGTCGATATCTTGTAATACTTTCGGGCCGTTGCCGATAAGCATTGCGCCCCTGACCGGATTTTTGATAGAGCCGTTCTCAATAAGATAAGCTTCAGTGACCTCGAAGACGAAATCGCCGTTGGTCACATTCACCTGCCCTCCGCCCATCTTTTTGACCAGAAGCCCGTTCTTCACCGATGCGATGATCTCATTGGGGTCCGTCATGCCGGATTGGATGAAAGTGTTCGTCATTCTCGGAATGGGCTTCGATCTGTATGATTCCCTTCTCCCATTTCCGCTTGAAAGCATGCCAAGCATATGCGAATTGAGATAGTCAGACATGTACCCTTTGAGCACGCCGTTCTCGATAAGGATCTTCTTCTGACCGGGATTTCCTTCGTCATCGAAGCGATAAGTGCCGAATTTCCCTGCATAAGTTGCGTCGTCCACGACGGTGACGCATTCGGCGGCGACCTTCTGGCCGACCTTGCCGGCGAAGACAGAGGTGCCTTTCTGTATAAAATCAGCTTCGAGCGCGTGGCCGCAGGCTTCGTGTATCATCGTTCCGCCGGCTTCGGAGGATATCACGACGGGCATCACACCGGACGGGGCATGGGGAGCTTCGAGCATCATCAGGGCCCTTTCCGCGGCTTTTCCGGCCAGCAGGGCAGGGTCGAACTCGTCAAAAAGCTCGAATCCGACGGTCCCGCCGGGCGCCTCAT
>CAZSXD010000135.1:0-3111 GCA_964611075.1 uncultured bacterium | reverse complement strand
TTATAGATAAATACAGGGACTTCCTCCCTGTCACGGACAAGACCCCCGTCGTTACCCTTAACGAGGGCAACACCCCCCTTATTTTCGCCGAAAAGCTTTCGAAGCTCACAAAGTGCAAGGTCTACCTCAAGTACGAGGGCATGAACCCCACAGGCTCTTTCAAGGACAGAGGCATGACCGTCGCCATGAGCAAGGCGCTGGAGCAGAAGTTCAAGGCGGTCGTCTGCGCTTCAACAGGTAATACATCCGCTTCCGCCGCCGCTTATGCCGGGCGCGCGGGACTTGACTGCATAGTGATAATCCCGGCCGGAAAGATCGCTCTGGGGAAACTGGCCCAGGCGATGATGCACGGAGCGAAGGTCTTCGCCGTCAAAGGGAACTTCGATGAGGCTCTCAAGCTTGTGAGGGAGCTCGGCGAGAAATACCCTATCGAGATAGTGAACTCGATCAATCCTTTCAGGATAGAAGGGCAAAAGACAGCGGCGTTCGAGGTATGCGAACAGCTCGATTCCGTGCCCGATTATCTGGCCATCCCGGTGGGGAACGCCGGCAACATCACAGCGTACTGGAAGGGATTCAAGGAATATTACGAGAGAAAACAGATATCGAGGCTCCCGAAGATGGTCGGATTCCAAGCCGAGGGCGCGGCCCCTATAGTGCTCGGCCACCCCGTTGAGAAACCGGAAACAGTGGCTACAGCCATTCGGATCGGGAATCCGGCAAGCTGGAAGTCGGCCGTTGCGGCCGCCGAGGAATCTGCCGGCTCTATATCGATAGTGACCGACGATGAGATACTCGAAGCTTATAAACTGGTCGCGAAACTTGAAGGCGTCTTCTGCGAACCGGCGTCAGCCGCATCCGTCGCCGGCATGTTGAAACTGGTCAAAAAAGGAACAATAGCGGACGGTTCGGTGATCGTATGCGTTTTGACCGGCCACGGACTGAAAGACCCCGACAACGCCGTGAACCAGGGCGCCAAGCCCGTCGAGATACCCTGCAAGCTGTCCGCCGTCATAAAGGAACTGGGATATTAATTGAGATTCCAAAGTCTTAATCTTCCCGACAGGCCATATCAGACCGCCTGCCTTGAGCCGATAGAGAACGAACTTAAAAGGCGGGGCCATGAAGTGCTGAGGAGCGCCACCCCACTCCCGAAGGATTCCGTCGACGGAACGATACTTACGACCTACCTCTACCTGAGGAACGAATACATCAAAAAAATAAAACGGCCGATATTCTTCTCCGAGCACGGCGTTTCGGTCGTGAAGAGCGGCTTCAGGAAGGATTACCATGTGAGGACGGATTATATGATGCAGTCCGGCCCGATGTGGGAAGAAAGGACAAGGTACCTGGCACCGAAGTTCAAAGGAAGTGTCCGGGCCGGCTTCCCGAAAAGCGACGAGCTTGTGAACGGGAAAAGCACCCGAAGCGAGGTCATCAGGGAGTTCGATCTCGACCCGAAAGAACCGGTCATCGTTTACGCCCCCACCTGGTGGCACCCGGATTGCTACAATCCCGGCTCAACCGTTGTTCTCGACGAGATCGAGAGCATGGGCTTCAAGAACCTGCTCGTCTGCTTCCACGACTTCGACAGGATCGGCGAAACAAAAGCCGGCAAGCGCTACATCAGGACGCCGAACAAGAACCGCTACCTCCTGGCAGCCGACCTGCTGATCGGCGACCATTCGTCGATCATTCTTGAATACGCCATCCTCAACAGGCCCATTGTCCAGGTCAACGCATTCAAGGACTTCCAGTATTTTTATATATGGCGAGACCAGGATTGCGGGATATTCCAGATCGGTGATATCGCAAAGCCCGGCGGCATAAAAAGAGCTGTCGAGGCCGCGCTGTCGGACCCGAAGAAGTGGGAGTTCCTGAGGAAATACTGGGTCGAAAGGACCTTTTACAATCTTGGCAGTTCGTCAAAGGCAATAGCCGATAAGATAGAGGAAGTGCTGAAATGATCATCCAGAGCATCGCGGACCGGCCGTACCACAGAGCATGCCTTATACCCGTCGAGGAGGAGCTCATAAGGCGCGGCCACACGGTCTCAAGGAAGGACAGGACGAATTATCAGAAAGAAGGCGTGGATGCCACCATCATCTCAAGCGTCACGTTCCTCAATCCTCCGCATATCGGCAGACTGAAGCGCCCGATCTTTTTCATGCCGCACGGCATCGCTGTCGTCAAAACGACCCTTTACAAGCACCACACCAATGCCGACTATATGCTGATGACAGGGCCGGCCTGGAAAGAAAGGATGGAATTCCTTTTCCCCAGATATTCGAACAATATCGAGGTCGGTTTCCCGAAAAGCGATGAACTTGTGAACAGGAAAAATACTCGAAACGAAGTTATTAAGGAGTTCGGGCTTGATCCAAAGGAGCCGATAATCGTTTACGCGCCGTCATGGGATTCGAAAGAGGCCAAAAGGAAGGGCAGCATCGACGCGCTCCCCCGATTGATGTCCTTGAAGCTGAAAAACCTTTTGCTGTGCCTGCACGAGTACGACAAAATGTTCGACAAGCTTGAAGGCGGGAACGTGATCAAATCGCCGAACAAGAACAGGTATCTCCTCGCGGCCGACCTTCTCGTCGGCGACATGTCATCGATGATGATAGAGTTCACCCTGCTCGACAAGCCCATGGTGCACATAGACATGTACGGCGACAGGAGGATGTACGGGATATGGGAGAAGCCCACGTACCGGTACGGGACCTTCCAGGCGGGGGAATTCGCGACACCGGACGATCTCGGCGATGCCGTGAGGTCCGCGCTGGAACATCCCGATAAATACAAGCACCTGAGGGAATACTGGAAATGGAGATCGTTCTACAACATCGGGAATGCGACAAAAGCTGCAGCGGATAAGATATCGGAGCTTACGGCCTCTTATATCCCGAAAAAGAAAAGATTCATCTTCTTCTGATGTCAAAAGTCATTATTCAAAAGTGCTCGGATTACAAGGATTCGGCTGTGTCATCGGCGATAGCATCGATATTTGAAGCGCTTGATCTGAAGAGCGTCATCAAGCCGGGCGCAAAAGTCCTGCTTAAGCCGAACCTGCTCATGAATTCCTCTCCGGAAAAAGCCGCCACCACGCATCCC
>CAZSXD010000134.1:0-3151 GCA_964611075.1 uncultured bacterium | reverse complement strand
TAGAGCGTGATTTGTCAAGGAATTTTATTAAACAAGGCCATCAAGGCCCGTCAAGGCCCACGCTGCCCTTGATTTCCTTCGGGAAAAGTGGTAATATTCATCCCTTGTGTTCAAAAAAGTCCTCATAGCCAACAGGGGCGAAATAGCGGTCAGGATAATAAGGGCCTGCAAGGAACTGGGCATCAAGTGCGTGGCCGTGTATTCCGACGCCGACAAGGATTCACTCCACGTTAAGCTCGCCGACGAGTCCTACTGCATAGGACCCGCCACGCCGAGCCAGAGCTACCTCAATATCCCGAGCATCATTTCGGTCGCCGAAGTTTCCGGAGCGGACGCAATACACCCCGGCTACGGATTCCTCGCGGAGAACGAAAAGTTCGCCGAAATATGTTCCCAGTCAAAGATCAAGTTCATCGGTCCCCGTCCCGCCGCGATAAGAGCGATGGGCGACAAGTCGGTGGCAAAGGCGACCGTCCAGAAGGCGGGTGTCCCGGTAGTGCCGGGTTCCGAGGGGATAATATCGGACGAAAAGGAAGCGATCAGGCTTGCCGCAAAGATAGGCTATCCCGTGATAATAAAAGCGTCGGCCGGCGGCGGCGGCAGGGGAATGAGGGTGGCGCTTTCGGAGAGCGAACTTCTATCACACATCAAGACCGCCAAGGCCGAAGCAGAGGCTGCGTTCGGGAATTCCGATGTTTACATAGAGAAATACATCGAGCAGCCGCGCCATATCGAGATACAGATACTGGCTGACGAGAAGGGCAATGTCATACATCTGGGCGAGCGCGACTGCTCCATACAGAGGCGCCACCAGAAGCTGATCGAGGAGTCGCCGTCGCCCGCTCTTGACGAGAAATTGAGGAGGAAGATGGGCGAATGCGCCGTCAGAGCCGCAAAGGCCGCCGATTATGTCAACGCGGGGACGATCGAGTTCCTGCTCGACAAGCACGGACATTTTTATTTCATGGAAATGAACACAAGGATCCAGGTGGAGCATCCCGTGACCGAAGCGGTGACCAGGGTCGACATCATAAAGGAGCAGCTGATAATAGCGACGGGCGAGCGCTTGAGCTACAAGCAGGGCGACATCAGGCCCGAAGGCCATGCGATAGAAGCCAGGATAAACGCCGAGGACTACACGAGGGATTTCATGCCATGCCCCGGCGAGATAACCGTTTATCTGGCTCCGGGCGGCCCGGGAATAAGAGTGGACAGCCACGCATATCCCGGCTACAAGGTCCTCCCGCACTACGATTCATTGATCGCAAAGCTGATAGCGTGGGCGCCCACAAGGGACCAGGCCATAAGCAGGCTTGACAGGGCGCTGGATGAATACGTGATAGGGCCCATCGCGACCACGATACCTTTCCACCGCAAGGTGCTCAAGAACGAGGCCTTCAGGAAAGGCGATTTCGGCACCGACTTCATAGCCAAATACTTCAACACCGTTCATGGGTAGCCGTTCCACCGCAAGAAGGATCGCAATGCAGGCCGTTTTCCAGGCGGAGCTTTCTGGCGCGGATGTTGCTGACGCGCTGAACAGCCTCTTTGAGGAGGAGAAGCTCACCGAAGAAGCCAGGGAATTCTCGAGAGTGCTTGCCACGGGCGCTTTCAATAAAAGGAAGGAGATCGACTCCAGGATCGCTTCGCTTTCAAAGAACTGGTCGATAGACCGGGTCAGCCCTCTCGACAAGAGCATCCTGCGCGTGGCCATATACGAGCTCACCTCTTTGAAGGACACGCCTAAGGCCGTGGTCATCAACGAGGCCCTGGAGCTGGCAAAGAGGTACTCCGACGAAGATTCCCCCAAGTTCATCAATGGAATACTCGGCAATTCGATGATATAATATATCTTCCTTTCTCTTATGTTCACCGGAATAATAGAGTGTCCTGGTAGGGTGGAGGGCCTTTTGAGGTCAAGGGACAGGCTCGTCCTGGAGATATCCGCAAAGTTCGCGCTGCAGCTGAAAAAAGGCGACAGCGTCTGCGTCAACGGAGCGTGCCTTACTGTGACGGACGCTTTCAGGTCATCCTTCAAGGTGGACGCGGTGAGCGAAACGATGAAAAGAACGGCGCTCAACGATCTGAGGGTGGGGGATGCCGTCAACCTTGAAAGAGCTATGCCGGTGGGCAGCAGGTTCGACGGACACGTCGTCACGGGACATGTGGACGCGAGGTCCATCATAACGAACATAGTCAAGAACGGCTCCCAGAGGGAGATCGAGATAACGGTGCCCGACAATTTCGGCAGGTACGTGGTGAGCAAAGGCTCGGTCGCGGTGGACGGCGTCAGCCTGACGATAGCGTCCGCGGACAATAGAAGCCTGACGGTTGTCGTGATCCCTCACACGGAGCTGAACACGAACCTTTTCCACAAGAAGATAGGGGATGCCGTGAACCTGGAGTTCGATATCCTTGCGAAGTACGTGGAGAAGATGTTCGCGAACAAGCAGGGAAGCGACCTCACAGTGTTAAAGGATTTTGCGATCGACGAAGAATTCCTGAAACAGGCGGGATTCCTGAACTGATGTTCAATACCATAGAAGAAGCAAAAAAAGATATCGCGGCGGGCCGCATGGTCATAGTGCTCGATGACGAGGACCGCGAGAACGAGGGCGATCTCATAATGGCCGCCGAGAAGACCACGCCTGCGTCCGTCAACTTCATGATATCCCACGGCAAGGGCCTGGTGTGCGTCCCGATGACCGAAGAGCGTCTGAACGCGCTTGACCTCAAGGCCATGGTCGCGGACAACATGGAATCCATGAAGACGGCCTTCACCGTTTCGGTGGACGCCGCGAAAAGCTTCGGCGTCACCACCGGCATTTCGCCTTCTGACAGGGCAAAGACCATAGAGGTCCTCATCAATCCATCGTCCAGGCCGGCCGATCTTGTGAGACCGGGACATATTTTTCCCCTCAAGGCGATGGCCGGGGGAGTGCTCAGGCGGGCTGGGCACACCGAGGCCGCGGTCGACCTTGCGGGACTCGCGGGGCTTTATCCCGCGGGCGTGATATGCGAGATAATAAAAAAGAGCGGACACATGGCGAGGACGAAGGACCTGCTCAAGTTCGCGAGGGTCCACAAGCTGAAAATAGTGACCATTGCCGACCTCATCACGTATCGGCTGCACACGGAATTGCTCGTGAGG
>CAZSXD010000133.1:0-3167 GCA_964611075.1 uncultured bacterium | reverse complement strand
TATCCTTGTCAGAAAGCTTCGACAGCACCGAAAGCATCACGCCCGGCCTGTTCTTTTTCATTTTGTTCTGGGAGATGTACGCATCGAGCGCCCCGGCCTTCATCAGTCTGTTGATAACATGGTCGTACAGCTCCGGGTTCATGTTGTCGATATTGGTCTCGATCATGACGATCAGGTCCTCGCCAAAGCTCATGCTTGCTTCGCCGATGAAAAGCCTTAGGATGTTCGGCTCTTTGAAGTTGAATGTCCCGGCGCCAAGGCCCTGTTTTTCAAGCGTGAACTTCGGGAAGTCGCCGAACTTTTTGCACACGGTCGTGATTATGGCGGCCCCGGTGGGTGTCACAAGCTCGCCCTTTATGTCTTTTTTATATATTGGAACGCCTTTTAATAAAATAGATGTTGCCGGAGCGGGATTTGGGAGGTATCCGTGCGCATGCCTGATAGGGCCGTGTCCGACGGGGAGGGGAGAGCAGTAAACCTCTCTGATGCCCAGCTTTTCGAAGCCTATGGCCGCTCCGACGATATCGACGATCGCATCGATCGCCCCGACTTCGTGGAGATGCATACGGGAATGCCCGTGGGCTTTCCTCTCGGCCTGGAAGAGCCTGTCGAAGATCTTTTTGCTGAGCGCTTTGATGCTCCGGTCGAGAGAACTTTTATCGATTATCCTCATGATATCATCGATCGTTCTCCGGGCTTTCGTGTCCGAAATTCGCACGCCGACATGTTCCGCGGCGAATCCGTTCTTTGAGACCTTCGTGAGTTCGAGCTTATAGCCTGCGAGCTTCAATTTCCGGAGCTCTCTCTTGAGATATGCAGGGCTGAGGCCTGCGTTGATGAGCGCGGCAAGGATCATGTTCCCCGAGAGTCCCGTAGGGCAGTCGAAATAAGCGATCCTCAATTTTTGCTCCTGTTGATGGTCGAGGCCATCACTCCTGCGCCGAAGCCGTTGTCGATATTTACGACCGCTACTCCCGGAGCGCAGGAATTTAGCATCGCAAGCAAAGCGGCGAGCCCCTTGAAGGATGCGCCGTATCCGACGGACGTCGGAACTGCTATAACGGGCAAATCGGTCATGCCCCCGACCACAGAGGCGAGGGCTCCCTCCATTCCGGCTGCGACGATTATTACGCCTGCATCCTTGAACTTTTCGACATTGCTAAGCAGCCGGTGAATGCCGGCCACCCCGACATCGTAAAGTCTTTCGACGCGATCGCCGAGGAATTCCGCGGTGACTGCCGCTTCTTCCGCCACTTTCATGTCCGCCGTCCCGGCAGAGATGATCAATATCTTCCTTCTTTCGGATTTCGAATTTCGATATTCGGATTTACTTATTGTGATTATTCTTGCCATCTCGTGGTACTTCGCGGCGGGGATAGCCTTCTTGACGGCCTTGTAGACAGTTGCGTCGGCCCTTGTGGCCATTATATTGCTGTGGTTCGATGCAAGTTTTTTCGCTATCTCGACTGTTTGAGAAATGGTTTTCCCTTCGCAGTAGATCACTTCCGGGAAACCTTTCCTCATTTCCCTGTGATAGTCGACCTTCGCATGGCCCAGGTCTTCGTACGGCAGATGCTTCAACCTAGAATATGCTTCTTCGATCCTGAGTTTGCCGAATTTTACGTCAGCCAGCAGTTGTCTGATCTTTTTCTCGTCCATAATTTCAACCTCACCCCAAAGCTATTGATCTCATTTGGAGCCTTTCGGTTGCTCCCCTCTCCTATTAATAGGAGAGGGGTCGGGGGTGAGGTTCTCCATCCGCTTCTTGATCTTCGCCTCGAAACCCCGGTCCGTGGGCTCGTAGTATATCTTCTTTTTCGGGATATAATCCTGGGCAACAAAGCCTCCCTCGTAATCGTGGGCGTATTTATAGCCTATGCCGTGGCCCAGCTTCTCGGCACCTCTGTATCCCGTTCCCTTCAGGTGGTCCGGGACTTCCATGGTCTCTTCGGATTTGATATCAGATAGCGCGTTCTCAATTCCCATATACGCCGCATTGCTCTTGGGGGCGGTCGCGACATAGACGGTAGCCTGGGCAAGCGGGATGCGCGCTTCCGGCATGCCGACGAACTCCGCGACCTGCATCGCGGAATTGGCGACGACGAGCGCTAAGGGATCCGCATTCCCCACATCCTCAGCGGCGCAAATGACGATCCTTCTTGCTATGAACCTGGGGTCTTCGCCGGCGTATATCATTTTCGCAAGATAATACAGTGCGGCGTCAGGATCGCTGCCTCTCATGCTTTTGATGAAAGCCGATATCGTGTCGTAATGGCCGTCGCCGGCCTTGTCGTAAACGACGGCTTTTTTTTGTATGGATTCTTCGGCGACCTTTTCATCAAAGTTCACGACGCCTTTCTTGTCGGGCTTCGTCGTCAGTACGCCTATCTCAATTGAATTCAACGCTCTCCTTGCGTCGCCGTCGCTTGATCTTGCCAGGTGTTCGATAGCTTCATCCGTGATCTTAACCTTGAATTCCCCCAGGCCCCTTTCTTTGTCGTTCAACGCGTTCAAAATGATATTCTTGATATCATCGATCGAAAGTTTGTTGAGCTCGAATATCTGCGACCTTGAGACAAGCGCGGAATTCACATAGAAGAAGGGGTTTTCCACCGTGGCGCCTATGAGGACTATCGAACCATCCTCGACATGCGGCAGGAGGACGTCCTGCTGGAGCTTGTTGAACCTGTGTATCTCGTCGAGGAAAAGGATGGTCTTCCTGCCCAGCGCGTGCCTGATGTCTTTCGCTTCTTTAATGGCTTTTTTAAGATCCTCCACCCTGGCGACCGTTGCGTTAAGCCCTTTGAACTCGCTTTTCGTGGTGTTCGCTATCACTTTTGCGAGCGCGGTCTTGCCGGTGCCCGGAGGGCCGTAGAGGATTATGGATGACAGCCTGTCAGCCTCGATCGCGCGCCTGAGGAGCTTACCTTCGCCGATTATGTGCTCCTGACCCACGAACTCGTCGAGCGTTCTCGGGCTCATCCGGTATGCGAGAGGGGAGGACGCGTCCAATTCCTGAGGTTCTGATGTTTCGAAAAGCTTCATAAGGGGTCAATTATAACAAAAAAAGGCCATCCCGCCTACGCAAAAGCTTCGGCGGGCAGGCAAGACGACCGGATCAGACTATCTTTTGCGGAGCATCGATATCAGGGTTGGCATGCCTATCG
>CAZSXD010000132.1:0-3181 GCA_964611075.1 uncultured bacterium | reverse complement strand
GACCACACTGATGTCAAAACTTCAGTCCAACGGACTGATGGATTAGGATAATCTCAGTTTGTCTTTTATGGACGGAAGGGCCTTCAAAGCCGCTTCCTCCCCCATTTTGATAAGCTCATCGGCATGATCAAGCGACGTGGCAGAGATGTTCTTCCTGACCGGCTCAATGACCACGTCGGCAAGCTCCTTCGCATGTACCGCGGCGCTTCTGCACGAAATATCCATGGCCCTTTCTATGACAGAGGCGACGGTCGGGTCCCATTTGGTCAGCTCCACGGCCGGCACCACATCCACGGCGATGATAAAATCCGCGCCCATGCCCCTTGCCACCTGCACGGGGAGATTGTCCACGATCAGTCCGTCGGCCAGGAGCCTGCCCTGGAAACGCACGGGAGAGAATATCCCTGGTATCGAGGAGCTTGCGTGAACGGCTTTTGCGGCGTTGCCGCGACTTATCACGACCCTTTCGCCCAGGTTCAAATCGGTCGCAACGATGCTCAGGGGCACCCGGAGGTCCTCGATGTTCTTGTTGCCGATGTTATCGATGACAAGTTTTTCTATCCCGGCCGCCGAGACAGGTTCCGCAAGCGAGAACCTCAATCTCACGAGCTTGCCCCAGTCCGTGGCCTTTGCGGCCCTGGCCATATCGTAGGGGTTCATTCCGCCGGCGAACAGGGCGCCAAAAAGCGCTCCCGAGGAGCTGCCGGCTATCAAATGGATGGGTATCTTGTTCTCGACGAGGACCTTGATGACGCCGACATGCGCTATCCCCCTGGCCCCTCCACCACCCAGCACCAGCCCCACCTTCTTCGGCGCGCCGAATACCTGCTTGATAAGTCCCTTTACGGTGTCGACGGAATCTTTGATGAGCTCGACCATGATCTACAGGCTCACAAGCTTCGCGGAATGGATGCCTTTCACTTTTTCGATCTCCTTGAGGACCTTGTCCGACACGGGATTGTCGATGTTCAGCACCATGACGGCTTTTTCTCCCGCCTTATTGCGGCCCACTTCCATGGAGGCGATGTTCACATTGTTCTTGCCAAGCAGTGTCCCGACCTGTCCGATCATCCCGGGCTGGTCTATGTTCTCCGCGATTATCAGGTGGCCGGAAGGAGTTGCGTCAACGCTGAACCCGTCGATATTGACTATTCGTTCGCCAAGGGCGGAGAACAGGGAGCCTTCAACCTTCCTTTTTTTATCATCTCCGCCGACACTTATCGATATTTTGTTGGCGAAATCGAAACATTCACTGCTCTTGCTCTCGGTAAGGCTTATCCCGCGTTCCTTGGCGATCAATGGAGCATTGACGAAATTGACGCCCTCGACCATCGCTGACTCAAGCAAACCTTTAAGCGCGGCAATGCTGAGTGGTGCCACGTTCTTCTCCCCGACCTCGCCGAAATATCCGATCTTCACTTCACTTATCGGGCCGTGCGCCAGCTGGCCTATGAGCTTCCCGAGCTTTTCCGCAAGCTTCATGTAAGGAGCCACGGCCGAAAGCACTTCCGGCTTCATTGATGGGATATTTACGGCCGCTCTCGCATTTCCGCCTTTCAGGACCTCGATGATCTGTTCGACGACGTCGATCGCGACATTGACCTGGGCCTCTACCGTCGCCGCCCCGAGGTGCGGGACGGTGATGCAATTATCGAGCGTCAAAAGCGGATTGTCCGCGTCGGGAGGCTCCTTGTCGTAAACATCGAGCGCCGCCGCCGCGACCTTTTTAGACTTCAATGCCTCATAAAGGTCTTTTTCGTTGACTATGCCGCCCCTGGCGCAGTTGACTATCCTGACACCGTCCTTCATCTTCGCGATGGTCTCCGCGTTGATGAGGTTCGCGGTGTCCTTGTTCTTCGGAAGATGGAGCGTTATGAAATCGGATCCGCTGATGACGGCATCAAGCTCCTTGAGCTCGACACCCAGCTTGTCAGCATATTCCTTTGTCACGAACGGATCGTAACCGATCACCTTCATGCCCACGCCTATCGCGTAAGAAGCCACGTGGCTGCCGATCTTTCCGAGCCCCAGCACGCCGAGCGTCTTGCCGTACAGTTCGATCCCGGTGAACTTCGATCTTTCCCACTTTCCGCCTCTCAGCGAAGCCTGGGCCTGGGGAATGTTCCGGACCATCGCAAGAAGCATGGCAAACGAATGTTCGGCCGCCGCGATCGTGTTGCCCTCGGGAGAATTGACCACTATGATGCCTTTTTTCGTGGCGGATGGAAGATCGACATTATCGACGCCGACCCCCGCCCTTGCTATTATCTTGAGCTTCCTGCCGGCTTCGATGATCTTTGGGGTCACCTTTGTTTCGCTGCGGACAACAAGAGCATCATATTCCGGGATGATCCTGACAAGCTCATCCTCCGAAAGGCCGGTCTTCATGTCAACTTCAAAGCCGGCGTCACGGAGCTTTTTCAGGCCGCTCTCTGCGATCTTATCGCTCGCAAGTACTTTCACTTTATCATCTCCTCAACGGCCGCAACACTGGCGCCTTTCTTTATGTTCGCGCCCATTTCGGAAGCCGCGATCTCAAGCGCCGAGAATGCCGTTATCATGTCCATCTTGTCGATGTACCCAAGGTGGCCTATCCTGAATATCTTGCCCTTAAGGTCCTCCTGGCCGCCTGCCAGCACGACCCCGAACCTTTCCCTGACGGCCTTCCTCAGGGCTTCGGCGTCCACACCCGCCGGCGGGATGACCGGCGTTACCGCCCTGGAAGCGCACCTATCATCGGCAAGCAGCCCGAAGCCGAGCGCTTTCACTCCAGCCCTGACCGCGTTGGCGAGCTTATCGTGCCGACTGAATACGTTCTCAAGGCCTTCGTTCTTCAGCATCCTCATGGACACCTGCAGGCCGAAAGCTATCGTAAGGCACGGCGTCCAAGGGGTCTCTCCGGTGGCGGCGAATTTCTTCGCGGCCGCGAGGTCAAAATAGAATTTCGGCATTTTCGAGGCCTCCTGCGCTTTCCATGCCCTCTCTGACATGGAAACGAACGAGAGTCCCGGCGGGACCATGAAGGCCTTCTGTGAACCCGCGGCCACCACATCAAGACCCCATTCATCCACCTTAAGATCCGCGGTGAGCAGTCCCGATACAGCGTCAACGATCGTCAGCGCGCCGTGGGCATGTACCACTGAAGCGATCGCTTTCACGTCGTTCAGAACGCCTGTTGAAG
>CAZSXD010000131.1:0-3216 GCA_964611075.1 uncultured bacterium | reverse complement strand
GTAAAGCTTGACCCTGAGACCGAAGTGCTGTCGCTTATCGGGTCCAAAGAAGGTATTGCCCACGTTTTCCAGGCCTTCGTCGATCCCGGCGATCACACACTGATCCCCGACCCGGGTTATCCGGTTTACAGGACAGGCACTTTGCTGGCCGGGGGAACTGCGCATTCCGTCCCTCTGCTCAAAAAGAACGCCTTCATTCCCGACCTCGATGCAATCGACAAAAGCATCGCGAGAAAGGCAAAGCTCATGTTCATCAATTACCCGAACAATCCGACTGGTGCCGTGGCGGAAAGGCCGTTCCTGCAAAAAGCCGTCAATTTCTGCCGGAAGAATGATATCCTTCTCTGTTCCGATCTCGCTTATTCGGAGGTCTGTTTCGGCAGCTACCGGCCAATGAGCGTCCTTGAGATACCGGGCGCAAAAGATGTCACGATCGAGTTCCATTCGCTGTCAAAAACATACAATATGACCGGCTGGCGCATCGGGATGGCTGTGGGGTCACGCGAAGCGATAAGTGCGCTGTCCGTGATAAAAACGAACATCGACTCCGGAGTGTTCAAGGCCATACAGGAGGCGGGGATCGAAGCTTTCCGCGGTCCAAGGAGCGAGATAGACAGGATGAACAGGACCTATGAAGAAAGAATGGGGCTGATGATCGACGGCCTTAATGACCTCGGATGGGACCTGCCCTATACAAAAGCATCTTTCTACGTGTGGGCGGAAGTGCCGAGGGGCTGCACAAGCGCCGGTTTTGTTTCGCACCTGCTCGATAAAACTGGCGTGCTGGTGGTGCCGGGGTCCGGTTACGGCAGATACGGAGAGGGTTATTTCCGGATCTCCATTACTATCGACAAGGCAAGGATAAAAGAAGCCTGCCTCAGGATGAAGAAAGCGGGCATCCGTTTTAAATGAACCTCCTTATTTCAAAGGCCCTGGGCTTCTGCAAGGGCGTTGACCGCGCATACAGGCTTGCGATAAAGACCGCTGAGAAAGGCAAGCCCACGTACATACTCGGCTATCTCGTGCACAATCAGAAGGTCATTGATGAGCTTAAGGCGAAAGGTGTCATATCGGTCAAGGACCTGAACGAGATCCCCAATGGCGCTACGGGCTATCTGATAATCAGCGCTCACGGAGTATCTCCGGATGTCCTTGAAAAAGCCGGCAAAACCGGACTCAAGCTGATCGACACGACGTGTCCCTGGGTGAAGAAGCCGCAATTGATGGCCAGGGAAATGGCCGAAAAAGGCTACCATATCGTCATCATCGGCGACAGGAACCACGCGGAAGTCGCGGGGATCCTGGGATGGGCGCAGCGCCTGCCTGCCGGCAGGCAGGGGAAAGCACAGGTCATAGAAGGCCCCCGGGACGTCAAGAAGGTCTCTTTTCATGAAAGAACGGCGGTCATAGCCCAGACCACCCAGTCGCGCAAGAACTTTGAGGACGTCATCAATCTGCTGGCCGGGAAAACGAACGAGCTCCACGTCTGCGACACGATATGCGAGGCCACGACAAAGATGCAGAGATCGGCGGTGGATGTGGCGAAGCGCGCGGAGGTGATGTTCGTGATCGGCGACAAGAAAAGCGCCAATACAAGGAGGCTGAAGGAGCTCTGCGAGGAAACAGGCGCAAAAACTTACCAGATCGAGTCGGCGGACGATCTTGATCTGAATCTCGTCAAAGGTTTTGATATAATTGGCCTGACCGCTGGAGCGTCCACACCGAAGCATGTCATCGACGCCGTGGTCGCAAAGTTAAAGGGAACCTAGGAGGCTGAATTGACGAAAAGAACCGTTGTCCTTTCACTGGTCCTGCTCTTCGCGCTCTGCACGGGTGCCTCGGCCGCACTGATAAAGGACATTTCATGGAATGAATCGGGCAGCAACCTGAAGATCGTCGTATATCTTGACTCCGCAGCGAAGTACGAGGTCACAAAGGGCAACCTTTATTCGATAATCACCATATCCGGAGTTACGCCCGCGAAAGCCCTGCCCCAGAAGATCGATTCAGCCGTCCTGGAAGGCGTCAACGTGACCGCGTCAAATGACACCTGCGTCATTTCGGCCAATTACAAGTACCTCACCTCCTCCAAGGTCTACGCGCTCAAGAATCCCTCAAGGATAGTGGCCGATTTCACCAGGATCTCAAAGTCTCCCCTCCCCAAGCTGGCCGTTCCCGAAATAGAGCGCATCGAGACCAAGTCCCTGCCGGAAAAGTTCAAAGTGGTCATAGGGCTCACAAGTTTCGCGCCGTACGTCGTCCTGACAGCCGAAAGCGGGCTCGTGATCGAGGTGCCGGACATGAACTCAGTGATAAAGAGCAGGAAAATAACGACGCATGACAAGCTCGTCCCGAGCATCAGTATCGACCAGGTGGGCAAGAACGTGCTGATCAGCATAGACCTGACCTATCCGGCATTCTATCAGATATACAAGCTGGACAACCCGTCGCGCCTCGTGATCGAGTTCGACAAGGAATCCAGGTCGACCGTGGCGGCCACGGACGTTGCACCGGCAGGGCTCAGGTACATCAAGATAATCAAGGGGACGGAGGCGGGCCCGTCCACGGTCAACCTTATCTTCGTCGACCAGAGGCTTTTCAATGTCTTCCCTTACCTTTCTCCAAGGGAGGGGAGCGAACCCGGGGGCATTCTTGACTCGATAATGGGGATCTTCTCCTTGTGGAGCCAAAAAGAGGACCTTAAGTTCAAGATGAACACCGTGAGCAACATGGTGAAGGAAACGGATTCGGTGGCCGGCATCAACGGCACTTTCTTCAGCGGGAACGGGGAGCCGATAGGCGTGCTGATGATAAACGGGGAGCTCATATCATACTCGATCAACGACAGGACCGCTTTCATCATAGACAGGGACAACAAGTGCTACATCGACAACGTATCCCTTTCCGGCAGGGCCGTCATTGATGGCAGGACCATCGACATTGCGGGTATAAACACAAAGCGCATGACAGGACAGGCGATAGTTTACACTCCCCGCTACGGAAACGAAACCAGGGAAGAGGATCCCGGGATAATACTCTCCGTGGTGAACGGGGAAGTGAAGAACATAAGCAGGAACAGGGGCTGGATACCGGCGGATGGTTACGTCCTGTCCATGGACCCGTCGTATTACGGCGCTCTGGGGGACAGGGTCAAGGTCGGAAGCAGGGTGGACCTGCAGCTCACGCTGATACCGCTTTCCTCGATCCCGCATCTTG
>CAZSXD010000130.1:0-3217 GCA_964611075.1 uncultured bacterium | reverse complement strand
CCTGCGAAGGAGGTCAAGCCGTACTCCGCCAGAAGGCAGTTCGCCGCGGGCGAGGTCATCGTCAAATACAAGAAAGCTCCGCCCAGAACGATCACGGTCTCATCCGCATCGAAAAAGCCGGTGGCCAGAAAGCTGGCCGGCAAAGCGTATAAATTGACCTTCGCGGGGCGCGAGGACGTCCGCGAGCTTGCCGAGGAGATCGCTAGGGACCCCGATGTCGAATACGCCGAACCGAATTATATCTGCCAGGTGGCTCTCATCCCGAACGATCCCGAATATTCGCTCCAGTGGGGGACATCGAGGATCGGTGCTTCTTCGGCTTGGGATGTGGTCAATGGCGACCCGGGTATCGTGATAGCCGTGATCGATACCGGTGTGGATTACAACCATCAGGACCTCGCGGACAATATCTGGGTCAATGAAAAAGAGGTCCCGGGCAACGGGATCGACGATGACGGCAACGGCTATGTTGACGATGTCAGGGGCTGGGACTTCGTCACAGTTCCCGCCGACTGGGTCGCGGCAGGGGAGGATCCTGCGCCTCCCGATAACGATCCCATGGATTTCCTGGGGCACGGCACGCACGTCTCGGGCATCGCGGCCGGAAGGTCGAACAACGGGATCGGGATAGCGGGCCTGGCGTGGGGATGCAGGATAATGCCGCTCAGGGCGGGGTACCTTTGCATTGACGGGGGAGGATATCTTGAGATGGCGGACATCGCGGATGCGCTCCATTACGCCGCCGACAACGGTGCGGACATCATAAACATGAGCTTCGGATGTCTCTTTGATTCAAGATATATGAGGGAAGCGGTCAACTACGCGCATTCGAAGGGATGCCTGATGGTCGCGGCTTCCGGCAATGTGGACAGCTATGACGCGGGAAAACCTTTCTATCCGGCTGCGTACGACAATGTGATCGCCGTGTCCGCGGTCGACGGCGATGACAGGATATCCATATGGAACATGTTCGCTTTCTCAAATTTCGGGGATTTCGTCGACCTCTGCGGCCCGGGTACGAGCATACTTAGCACTCTGCCGCAGAACGGCTACGGATATGCGAGCGGGACATCGATGGCCTCGCCGTTCGTGGCGGGGGTCGCCGCGCTGGTCAAGTCCAAGCACAAGAACTGGACGAACGAACAGATAGAGGCAAGGCTCAAGCTGACCGCCATCGATGTTTACACGCCGAATCCACAGAGCTTCCTGCGGGGCAAGCTTGGCGCGGGGATCGTGAGCGCCAAGAGGGCGCTCGGCAATCTTTCCCTGGCCATCACTTATCCGAAACCCGGCAGCGTGCTCGGGGGATCCGTCGCCGTGAAAGGCTCGGCGAGCATCGAGGACTTTGCGAGCTACCGCGTCGAATGTTCGGACGTTGCGACCCCCGACACCTGGGTGAAGATCATAGAGAACACAAAGGCTCCCGTCGAGAACGGACTCCTCGGCATATGGTGCGTTGAAGACCCGAGCGGACAGTTCAACCTCAAGCTGACCGTGACCAACACGAGCGGCGAATCTTACACTTATCTGTCATCGGCGAAATTCGACGTGGACAGCGAAGTGAAGATCTCCGGCAAGCCCATGTCCGGCCCCAGCCCTTTTGATCCATCAAAAGGCGATCTCCTTTTCTATTATGACCTGAACAACGCCGCGGATGTTGATATCTATGTGTATGACATGAGGGGAACCCTTGTCTGGCGCAACGACCTTCCGTACGATGGCGGGACGCTCGGCGAGGGAGGGTCGGCAGGCGAGAACCGCGTCTTCTGGGACGGCACTAATTCTTTCGGCGAAACCCTCGGCAACGGCGCTTATGTTTACATGATCGTTGCGAACGATAAAGGGGAGAGGAAGATAATAGGCAAGGGCAGGTTCGCGGTGGTCCGGGGCTGATTCCGCTCAAACACATCTCATCTGAAATTATTCTGAATATTTGACGATAATATATATAGAGGGGAATATCGAAGTTTCCGAATAAATTCAAGGGGGGATTATAATGGGAATACGTAGAGCTGGATTGGAAGACACGAGGAGAAGAATTATGAACGAAAGAAGTCTTGGGGTGACATTGGCACGTGTCGGGAGTCCAGCCAGAATTGGACCTGCCGCTAGAGGTGCAATTGACGACGCCCTTCAAGAAGCTGCCAATGAAATGGCTAAACCGCGATGTGATGTTTTACGTGCCAAGCTCGCTTCATTGTTACCATTAATTCCACAAAGGCCGAATTTTTTATTCTTTGCTCTCAGACCTTTGTCACTTCAGCTCATTAGGCCTGAACCTCACCTTTTTAACTTTAGGGAGGATAGAGGCAATGAAAGGTCAGCCAGTTTTCGGTACGTTTGGCAAGGTCAACCTTTTCATGGACAAATTAAAGTCTCTGCCGAAGCAATCAGGAATTCGCGTTTAGGAGATTTTGGCTTAAGATTGTTTACAGAAAAAGGATGATTTATCGAAAAGCAAAGTTCCAAAAAGGAATAAAGCCCCTACGATAGCTCGCAGGGGCTTTTTATTTGGCCTGGATTTTGATAGTATTCTCCTTCAATGAGACAAATGCTTATCATAGCCACGAAGAACAAGGGGAAGGTCCGCGAAATTAAACATTTGCTCAAATCCCTCAAGCTCAAGGTCTTGTCATTGAAGGACATCAAGGGTATCGGGGAGATCAAGGAAGACGGAAAGACTTTCAAAGCCAACGCTGTCAAGAAAGCATTGACCATCGCAAAGAAGCTCAAGACTCTTGTAATGGCCGATGATTCAGGGTTACAGGTCGAGGCGCTTGGTGGCAAACCCGGTATCAGGTCGGCAAGGTTCGCCGGGCCGAACCCGACAAGCCGGAAGCTTTGTTCAAAGCTTTTAAGGTTGATGTCCGGCAAAAAGAACAGGAAAGCCAGGTTCGTCTGCGATATCGCTGTCGCAAAGCCCGGCGGGAAGATCAAGGTCGTTGAAGGGATATGCAGGGGAAGGATCATCGACAGGATGCTCGGGACCCGCGGCTTCGGATATGACCCTGTCTTCGTGCCTCAAGGTTATTCAAGGACCTTCGCCCAGATGCCATTAAGACTTAAGAACCGCATAAGCCACCGCGGACGCGCCCTCGCAAAAGCAAAAGCCTGTATTGCCAGGTTTTTGGCCTCATGATATACTTTTTTAGCTGAACTTTGTGCGGGAGTAGCTCAGTTGGTAGAGCATTTGCTTGCCAAGCAAAAGGTCGCGGGT
>CAZSXD010000129.1:0-3250 GCA_964611075.1 uncultured bacterium | reverse complement strand
TTCCAGCTGACATTCGCAGGAAGCTTCATCGATTCTGGCGAATCTTTAATTCTGACAAAATTCAGGTTCAGTGCCACGTTGAGGGGTTCCGTGTCTATGAGGAATAGCAGATATTGCCCGACCGTGACCGGGAATTTCCCTGCCACAAAATCCGGCAAGTTCACCTGCCTGAGGGGCGATTCACTGTAATCCCCTTTACTCATCATGAACACGCCTCCGGAGACTGTTGCCATTTCGGGGAAAAGTTCTAAAAGCTCTTCATGATATTCGGGCTTTTCTTTATCCATTATCTTAGGGGTTAATGCTTCCTTGATCATAGATATGGGTATTGACCTGTATGTTTCGCTCATCTCCGGCAAGATCTGGTTAAGCTGCTTGCGGGCGATGCCTAAGTTCTTTCCATGATCCTTCAAGACCGATCCTCTGATCTCCGCGATCCGTCTTTGATAATGCGCAATATTATATCCGCCGTGTCCGCCAATGATCTCATGTGCCATGCATTTATATCGTTAATGTCGCCGATAAATTGCAGTATAAATATAAGGACTGATGATCAGCGGTTCAGCCTGAGAGATTCGCCTATCCTGTGGACTTTTATCAGATTCGTCGTCCCCGGCCTTCCGACCGGGACCCCGGCAACTAATACCGTTAGGTCGCCCCTCCTGATATATCCGTTCGATATCATCGCACTTTCCGCCTTCGATATCATTTCGTCAGTTCCCCTGAATGACTTCGAAAGCACAGGAGTGACGCCGAAGTAAAGTTTAACGCGTTTGAAAGTCGCGGCTTCTGTTGTGACAGCAAAGACCGGGACTTCCGTCTTGAATTTTGAGACCAGCAGCGCGGTCGACCCTGACGAGGTAAATGCGATCATCGCCTTTGCCTTCAGTCCCTGCGCCGTGTGGCTTGCAGCATGGGCGACGGCGGAAGCCACGGAATTTTGAAGGAGTATCCCAGTTACGTCGCGATATCCGCTGTACATCTGTGCCTCGATCTCACAGATTATCTTCACCATTTCTTTCACCGACTCAACGGGATACTTGCCGACAGCGACTTCTTCCGACAACATCAATACATCGGCCTCGTCAAAAACGGCGTTGGCGACATCGGAGGC
The DNA here is from genome assembly GCA_964611075.1 of uncultured bacterium. Taxonomy (GTDB): domain Bacteria; phylum Margulisbacteria; class WOR-1; order CAVSGV01; family CAVSGV01; genus CAZSXD01. The sequence continues at coordinate 2,136 of CAZSXD010000129.1, read as the reverse complement.
TTCCGCCCTCGACGGCCGCGGGTTCACGACCATCGACTCGAGCATCTGCGTCGCGATTATCACCGGCTTGCCGTAAACATTGCATTTTCCGATTATCATCTTCTGGACTACGGGTACCTTTTCGGGAGAAAGCTCGACACCAAGGTCCCCCCTCGCGACCATTATCGCGTCAGAAACTTTGATTATGTCGTCGATGTTCTTCACCGCTTCCGGCTTTTCGATCTTCGCGATGACCTTGATATCGGAACCTTCGGACTTGATGATATTCTTGACCTTGACGACATCCTGCGGAGTGCGGACAAAAGATAAGGCGACATAATCCACTTTCTGCCCGATGGCGAACATAAGGTCTTCCCTGTCCTTGGGAGTAAGTGAAGGGGCATGCACTTTTACGCCGGGAAGGTTCAGCCCTTTGTAATCCTTCAGAACGCCGCCGTTGATGACGATGCATTCGACATCGGTGCCGTGCACATGCGTAACACGGAGTTCGATAAGGCCGTCATCTAAAAGGACCCTGTTCCCGGGTTTGACGTCCTTCGTTATCCCGGAATAGGTCGTGCATACCGAATGTTCGTCGCCCTCGATCTTCCTTGTGGTGATGACGAACTTCCCCCCGCCGTGGAGCATCACATGGCCCTTTTTGAGCTTTCCGGTCCTTATCTTCGGGCCCTGGAGGTCGATGATGATCGCGCATTGCGGATCAACGCTTCGAAGGCTTCTGATCCTGGCATAATGTTTCGCGTGGTCGCCATGTGACATGTTGAGCCGGGCGATGTTAAGGCCGGCATCAAAAAGTTTCCTGATGACGGCAGTCGAATCAGAAGCGGGGCCGATCGTACCGATTATTTTCGTGCGGCGCATGATGGAAGGATTCTAATATTTAAAACAGTAAAGCTCAAGAGGCATTAAGTTCTTTCAATAATTCCCCGGCGATATCCCTCAGCATCTGGCGGCGCTCTCCAGGAATGGTCGTGTCGATATCAGCTGCCTGGTTCATAAGCTCAACAAGCGCTCTCTTTTCATTGGGAAAGGACTGCAGCAGCTGCGAGAACGCCGCTTTCACCTCATCTTTGCTTGAACCATTTTCCAGGAAGGATATGCCCCTCTTGAAGAAAGTAAAGAATACTTCTTCGTCAAATTCCTCCGAGCGCTGCGGGTCAAGTTCCTTCCCCCTCAGGAGGAATTTGAACGCTCTTTCATATTGCCCGTCCGCCCGCAGATCAATTCCTATTGCCATGCAAAGTTCTGATTCCGCAATATCCACGACGGACATAGACCCTTCCACGCTGCATTTCCTTGCGGCCTCGAAGTAGTTCATGGCTCCTTCAAGATCCTTCCTCCTCATCGAAACATATCCCAGCCCTATCAGCGCCCGCCAGGGATCCTCGCCGGCCTCTTGTGCAAGTCCTCGAGCTTTCTCAAAGCATTTCGCTGCCTCGTCAATGCCGCTTGGGTCGCCGCTCTTAAGATAAAGAAAACAGAGTTCCGTGTGCGCCTCGTGCATCAAAGGATCGTTGGTCAGAGCCTTCCAGAAACTATCCCCCGCGGACAGCACATCATTCATCTCCCTGAAGCATATCCCTTTCCTCAGGTGCAGAAGGGCCCTGATCTTGCTGTCGTTCGGATCGGCGTGCATATCCAGCATGCGTTTGAGCGGGACCAGCGTCGCTGAGATATATTTGCCGTGGAGTATGACCTTATCGATGGCCTCAAGCTGAGATGCCGTATTGGCATCCATTTTTGAGCCGCGCATCAGCGCAAATGCCTTCATGGAACCGATCATTCTTGTATGCATGATTTCCCTCAACTATTCTTCGAATAATCTCCCCCAAAATTTCACGCACCTTACAAACAATAATCAACCTTATGTCCAGTTGACCTGTGAGATGAGGGGCTCCGCCCTTCCATGGTCAACAAGTCTAAATTCACACTCCCACTCCTATCCTGCCCATTTTCTTTGCCCCACGGCCTTAACTCGCCTACTCGGCCTTCGGCCTCGCTCAGCTCAGACAGAAGGCCTAACAATGTTTAGACGCACATTATATAGTGATATATCCTGTTTTCTTGTTCCATCCCGTCCCTCCGTCACATAAGGCACCAAGTGCACGTTTTTCAGAAATATAGACAGGTTCAGGC
>CAZSXD010000128.1:0-3280 GCA_964611075.1 uncultured bacterium | reverse complement strand
GCCTGTTCTGGAAGGAATTAAAGCTCAGGAGGGGGTAAATATATGAAAATAGCGATGCTGACCCCGTATTTTTATCCGCACACAGGAGGCACCGAGAAATACGTAAAGGACCTTGCGATCCAGCTGGTAAAGAACGGCCATGAGGTGACGGTGATAGCGAACAACGTCCCGAGGTCAAAAAAGGCGAAAAAGGAGGAGGTCATCGACGGCGTGAAAGTGTTAAGGCTTCCCGCCATCGATTTCCTTTATTATCTTCCGGTAACGTGGGCCTTCAGGATGAAGATGCTCGAGGGCTTTGATGTGGTCCACATACACTGCCCGCCCCACAGCTTTGTCAGAACGGTCGCCGGAAAGATCAAGTCAGCGGTCGTTGTCACTTTCCACTGCGACATCACGGTGACAGGGCAGTTCTTCGGGATACCTATCCCGAAATTCATCACGCACGGTTTTGAATCCGTTATGGACTGGTATGCGAGGCTGTTCGTGCATAAGGCCGACGAGATAATCTCCACCTCGGTCTCATATGGCTCGACCTCGCCCGTCATCCACAACATGAAATACAACGCCATACCGATCGGGGTTTACCATGATAAGCTCGACGAATCGATAAAAAAACAGGGCATCGACCCGATCAACGACAAGAAGAAACAGCTCCTTTTCCTCGGCAGGCTTGCCGCGAACAAAGGAGTGAATTACCTTGTCGCAGCCATGCCAAAGATACTTGCCGCGCATCCCGACGCGAAGCTCGTGATCTGCGGCGAAGGCGAGGAAAAGCCATCTATCGTCAATCTGATCAAGAAACTTGGCCTTGAATCGTCGATAACTTTCTACGGCACCGTCAATCTCGACACACTCGTAAGCCTCTACGCTACTTCATCCGTGTTCGTCCTTCCTTCCATCAACAGGCTCGAAGCTTTCGGCATAGTCCAGCTCGAAGCGATGGCATGCTCGACCCCGGTCGTTGCCGCAGACATACCCGGCGTGAACAGCGTAATGGACGTGGGCAAGAGCGGACTTCTCGTTCCCAAGCAGAACCCGGATGCGATCGCCGATGCGGTGATAAGGATCATCGGTAACCCCGACCTGATAAGGTCAATGGGGGCGATGGGCAGGAGACTTGTCGAGACAAAATACGACTGGCCGATCATCTCGAAGGAAATCGAAGCGGTCTACAAAAAGGCCATAGCTAAAAAGAAAGGCTAATAGTGAAGGTTCTTGTAACAGGCGGGGCCGGATATATAGGCTCTGTTACGGTGCGCGAACTGTTATCTCGCGGCTATGAGGTCGTGGTCATCGACAACCTGTCATACGGCCACGAGCAGACCATCCCAAAACAGGCCAAGTTCATCAAGGCGGACCTTTCCGACAGGCAGATACTGGCTTCCGTAATGGGATCGGAAGGCATAGGGGCGGTCATCCATTTCGCGGGATTCATCGCGGTGGGCGAATCGGTGAAAGAGCCGCTCGTTTACGCGCAGAGCAATCTTGTGTGCGGGTTCAATCTTCTTGAGGCGATGAAGGCGGCCGGAGTGAAAAAGATGATCTTCTCATCGTCCGCCGCGGTATACGGCGATCCGCAAATCCTGCCCATAGATGAGGAAGCGCCGCTTGCCCCCACCAGCCCGTACGGCGACACCAAGATGATGTTTGAAAAGGCACTTGGCTGGTGCGACGCCGCTTACGGGATCACTTCCGTGAGCCTCCGATATTTCAACGCGGCCGGAGCGGACCTGGAGAACGACCTCGGCGAGGACCATGATCCGGAAACGCATCTTATCCCGCTTATCCTCAAGGTCGCCCTGGGACAGCGCAAGAAGATCGATATCTTCGGCACGGACTACGAAACCCCCGACGGCACCTGCATAAGGGATTATGTCCATGTGAAGGACCTTGCAAAAGCCCATGTACTTGCGCTGAAATATCTTGAGAGCGGAAAGGGATCGGAGTATTTCAACCTGGGCTCATCCAGAGGATATTCGGTGAGGGAGGTCATTGAAATGTGCAGGTCCGTCACAGGCAGTCAGATAAATGCGACCGAGGCTATGAGGAGACCCGGCGATCCTCCAAGGCTCGTGGCAAGCAGCGACAAGATAAAGAACGCGCTCGGATTCAAGTTCGAGCACAGCGACCTTAAGAACATCGTCGGGACAGCGTGGGCGTGGCACTCAAAGCATCCGGAAGGCTATAAATAACCCGAATGAGCAAGATCCTGTACCTTTTCTCTGATACCGGCGGGGGACACAGGGCGGCGGCGAACGCACTGATGTCGGCCGTCAAGAGATTGACGAACGGCTCTGTCGAGCAGGAATCCATCGACGTTTTTGCCTCCGGCAGCCGGTTCCTCAATGTTTTTGCCAGATCTTACGCGCCCCTCATCCGCTACGCGCCGTGGCTGTGGAGGCTTTTGTGGTTCGGAGTGGACAGCAAGACCGCACTGAACGTGCTTGAAACGGCGGCAACGCCTTTCATACAGAAGAAGCTCATGAGGATATTCGAGGAGAAGGCGCCCGATGTCCTTGTGTCCGTTCACCCCCTGGTCAATCATCTTTCGATAAAAGCGGTAAAGAAGATGGGGAAGCGCATCCCTTTCATCACCGTGGGCATGGATCCCGTCGACCTGCACAAGTCGTGGATAAGCCCGGATACTGACATCATGGTAGTGGCCACCGAAGAGGCGAAGGCTGCCTGCCTCAGGGAGGGGCTTGAGGAAGGAAAGATCAGGGTCCTGGGGATACCCATCGACCCCAGGTTCGACGAAAAGCTCGATAAGTTCTCCGTAAGAAGGGAGTTCGGGCTCAAGGATGGCGTTTTCACCGTCCTCGTGATGGGCGGCGGCGAGGGGGCGGGGAACATTTACGAGATCGCGGACGAGCTCAACAGGAGCGGCCTTAAGATGCAGCTTATAGTGATATGCGGGCGCAACGAATCCCTTAAGAAGCGCCTGGATTCCATGGAGAAAAGGTTCCCGGCGAAAATATTCGGGTTCACGAACGAGGTCCCGAAGATAATGGACGCATCGGACATGATAATAACAAAGGGCGGGCCTGGCGCCGTTTTCGAGGCTCTTGCGAAGGAGCTGCCCATGATAATAACGAACTGGCTCCCCGGCCAGGAAGAGGGCAATATCAGGTTCGTGCTGGCGCATAAGATCGGTTATGTGGGAAAGGACCCGCATAAGATCGTGGAGCTCATCGGGAGATTGAGGTCGGACAGCTCAGTGATGTCGAACATCCGGAAGGTGAAAAAGCCGCACGCGGTCTTTGACATCGCGAATCTCATA
>CAZSXD010000127.1:0-3293 GCA_964611075.1 uncultured bacterium | reverse complement strand
TATGGGATGGAGCTTCACCTTCCTCTTTTCGATCTCCTTCATCACTATGTCGCCCGCCGCCACAAGGACCTCTTTGCTTGCCAGAGCGATGTCCTTTTTGAGCCTGATCGCTTCGAGCGTGGGGATTATTCCCGCGGAGCCGGGGATGGCCACGACAACGGTGTTCACATCCTTGTGGCAGGCTGTCTTGACCAGGCCTTCCTCGCCGTAATAGACGACCGTGGTGGTCTTGCCCAGTTTTTTCTGGAGCGCTTCCGCAGAAGCTTCGTTGTCCACAGAGACAAGCTTTGGCTGGAACTTCTGGACCTGGTCGGCAAGTATGCTGAGGTTGTCCCTGGCTGTCAGGCCGATGACGCGGAACCGGTTCGGGAACGCGGCTATCACCTCAAGGGTCTGCTGCCCGATGGAACCGGTGGATCCGAGGATGGAGACGTTCTTTTTCAATTTATTTTTTGAGCCAGCTCATCATTTTCCTGAGCTCGCCGCCGACTTTTTCTATAAGGTGTTCCCTGTCTTTCTTCATGAGCGCATTGAAGACCGGCCTTCCTGCCTGGTTCTCCGTTATCCATTCTTTGGCAAAAGAGCCGTTCTGTATGCGGTTAAGCGCGTACTGCATCCTCGCTTTCACTGAATCGTCGATTATATAAGGGCCCACGGTAATGTCGCCGTATTTTGCAGTGTTGCTGATGGCATCCCTCATTCCGGCGATCCCTTTCTCATACATCAGATCAACGATCAATTTGAGCTCGTGCATGCATTCAAAGTAAGCGATCTCCGGCTGGTAACCGGCGTTGACCAGGATGTCAAATCCAGCTTTTACCAGAGAAGTCGTGCCTCCGCAGAGCACGCACTGCTCCCCGAAAAGATCGGTCTCAGTCTCTTCCTTGAACGTCGTTTCAAGGACGCCTGCCCTTGTTGCGCCTATCGCCTTCGCGTAGGCAAGGGCCACTTCTTTTGCTTTTCCGGACGGGTTCTGCTGGACCGCGAATATCGCCGGCACGCCGCCGCCTTCAGTGAAAACTTTCCGCACGAGCGGGCCGGGACCTTTCGGGGCCACCATGATGACGTCAATGTCGGCCGGCGGAACTATCTGGTGAAAATGGATATTGAAGCCGTGCGAGAACATGAGCGTTTTGCCCTTTGTCATGTTCTTCGCGATGAATTGCTTGTAGACGCCGGCCTGGAGTTCATCGGGGACGAGCATCTGTACGATGTCGGCCTGTTTGGCTGCTTCTTCCGCGGATATGGGGGAGAACCCGTCCTTCTTCGCCCTTTCCCAGTTCGGTGAGCCTTCCAGTTCGGCGACGATCACTTTTATGCCGCTGTCCTTCAGGTTGCTGCCCTGGGCGCCGCCCTGGCTCCCGTACCCGATCATCGCGACGGTCTTTCCTTTCAAAACGTTCAGGTCCGCATCCTTGTCATAGTAAACTTTTGCCGCCATTTTACCTGCCTCCTTTTAATTTTCCGATGCCGCACCACTCGCTGCCGCATTTTGTGCAGTCGGTGTTCTGGTTCACGATGAGCCATGCCCAGAAAAGCACGACATATATTACCACCAAAATGATGTCCTGGTAATAGAGCAAAAAGGGAACAGGGAGAAGCGCCAGCAGGACCCATGAGGAGATGATCAGCGTTTCAGACATCCCCTTTATCCTGCGGGGAGCGATAATGACAAAAACCGCGAAAAGGAAATAGATATAAGGCAGCAGGTTGTTGTGAACATAGAGCGCGAAAGTGCCGAAGCAGACGCTCAGTATGAGCAGGGAAACATTGATGAGGCAGAAAAGGTTGGATTTATTCATTTCCGCTGCGCTGGAGAGCTATCTTGCCTGTCCTTACCAGTTCCTTGATGCCGAATTTCTTAAGGAGCTTCTCTATCCCCTCCACCTTGCTTTCTTCGCCGGTGACCTCGATCGTCACAGAACCCTCCGACACGTCTATTATCCTGCCCTTGAAGATGTCCACTATCTGGAGTATCTCGGGCCGGGTCTTTTCGGAACTCGCGACCTTGATGAGCACAAGCTCGCGCTCCAACGCCACCTGGGAGGGTATGTCAAACACCTTGATGACGTCGATAAGCTTGTAGAGCTGCTTCGTTATCTGCTCCAGCACCTGGTCGTCGCCGGACGCGACGATCGTCATCCTTGAGACCGATTCGTCTTCCGTGGTGCCGACGGCGAGCGATTCGATGTTGAACCCGCGCCTTGCAAAGAGCCCGGAGACCCTCGAAAGCACCCCGGGCTTGTTCTCCACCAATACCGATATAGTGTGTTTCATTACCTCACCCCAACTATTTACTTTGCATAGACTTCTACTCAGACGCCCCTCTCCTTGGAGAGGGGTTAATCTACCAACATTTCATTGAGGGCCTGCCCCGGGGGAACGAACGGGAAAACGTTCTCCTCTTTCGCCACCCTGAAATCTATAAGCGTCGGCCTGTCCTTTATTTTGAGAGACTCTTCGATCGCGGGCCTTACTTCCTCAAGCTTCGTGACCCGTATGCCAGCCGCGCCGAATGCCTCCGCGACCTTGACCAGGTCCGGGTTCGTCTCAAGCCCCACCTGGGAATATCTCTTCCCGTAAAGGAGCTCCTGCCACTGCCTCACCATGCCGAGATATGAATTGTTCAGCACGGCGATCTTGATAGGGAGCTTGTTCGCGACGGCGGTCACAAGTTCCTGAATGTTCATCAAAATGCTCCCGTCGCCGGCGATATCGAACACTATCTTGTCCGGGCAGCCCACCTGTGCGCCGATGGCGGCGGGAAGGCCGTATCCCATCGTTCCCAGTCCCCCGGAAGATATGAAAGTCCTGGGGTGTATGCATTTGTAATACATGGCGGACCACATCTGGTTCTGTCCCACCTCTGTCGTTATGATGGCTTCGCCCTTCGTCACTTCACTGATCTGCTCGATGACGTACTCCGGCTTTATCTCGTTGTTCTTCTTGTATGCCAGGGGGTATTTCCTTTTCCATTCGGCGATCTGTTCCAGCCACATCCCGTGGTCGTCCTTTGCCGAGGTTTTTTCGATGAGCGCTTTAAGGACCGTCTTCACGTCGCCCACGATGGGTATGTCGATCCTCACGTTCTTCCCGATCTCGGCCGGGTCGATGTCTATGTGTATGTGCTTCGCTTTTGGCGCGAATTTTGCTATATGGCCGGTAACCCGGTCATCGAACCTTGCGCCCACGGCTATCAGCAGGTCGCATTCCTGTACGGCGTAATTGGCGTAAACCGTCCCGTGCATCCCCAGCATCCCGAGGCAGAGCGGATCGGTTTCGGGGATCGCACC
>CAZSXD010000126.1:0-3314 GCA_964611075.1 uncultured bacterium | reverse complement strand
TTTTCCCGTCATGGACCTCGAGTTTTTTCACGCTCTTTTCCTTTAACACACCTGATAGTTTATAAGCGTTCCTGCTTAATCCGGCGCAGTAATATCTGGGCATGACGGATCCGAACAAATCAGCTATTCTGCCAAGCCGCGGATTTTCGATCGTTTTTCTTATGATACTGTTCTTAATTGCAGTTAATGCCATAAAGTTTCTCTGTTCATGATATCGTCAAATATAAGGCGAAATTTCAGGGGGAAATAATTAATTAAACCCAGAACTTCTTCATGAACGCGGCTTTTGAAGGACAATATTGGCTGATGACGCATTCGGGGCAGTTCGGCTTCTTTGCAATGCAGACGGCTCTTCCGTGATCGACAAGGTAATAATTGAATTTTCCCCAGTATCTCTTCGGCACAAGCTTCAACAGGTCCTGTTCAATTTTGACGGGATCATCGAACTTTGAGAATCCAAGCCTCTGCGAAAGCCGTCGGACATGGGTATCAACGGCTATGCCCACGGCCTTATGGAAAGCACTCGACAGGACGATGTTCGCCGTTTTCCGCGCAACGCCCGGAAGTTTGACAAGTTCCTCCATCGTGTTTGGCACTTTCCCGCCGAAGTCTTTCACGAGCATCTTTCCCAGATTGATTATGTTCCTCGCCTTTGCATGGAAAAATCCCGACGATCTTATCTCTTTCTCAAAGACCTTTTTGTTCGCCTTCGCGTAATCCTTCGCCGTTCTGTATTTCTTGAAAAGGCCGGCCGTGATCTTGTTCGTCATCTTGTCGGTGCTCTGGGCGGAGAGTATCGTGGCAACGGCAATTTCAAGCGGAGTGCGGAAATCAAGAGCGGTCCTGCCTTCAGGATATTCCTTCACAAGCAGGTGTATTATCTTTTCGACCCGTGCCTGTTCGTTCATTTCAGTTGTTCGAAAGCTTGATATCTACCGTTTTGTCGGGCCCCTGAGTTTCCTTTATAGGACCGAACATCTTTTCATACTGATCGATGTTCTGCTTGAGCGCGCCGAGAAGACGTTTTGCATGCGAAGGGCTCGTTATGATCCTTGAGACCACTTTCGCTTTTGAAGGATGGATGAACGCAAAGTCCATTATGAATTCGTTCTGGTTGTGAAGGATCACCGCAAAGTTCGCGTATACCCCCTTGGCCGTGGCATCATCAAGTTCAAGCTGGAGCTGTTTCATTTCTTCCGCCATTAAAACCACCCCTTTGCGCGCAAATTATATCAGAAAGAGTATAATGGCGACATGAAATTCGTGGTCGACTCTATGCTGGGAAAACTGGCGAAAAGGCTGCGTCTCCTCGGATACGACACGCTTTACGACGCGAAGGCCGATGACAAAGAACTCCTCAAGACCTCGAAAATGGAAGGGAGATGGCTCGTGACGAGGGACACGCAGATCGCAAAGATACACGGCGCCAAAGTCCTTCTGATCAAGTCGACTGACATCCAGGAACAGCTGAAGGAGATATCGAAGCTGACAGGCATCAAGCTCAACGAAAAGACGGCTTTTTCAAGGTGCTCCGAGTGCAATACCCCTATCGAGGGGATCGCGAAAGAAAAGGTCAAGTCGCGCGTCCCGAAGCTGGTCTACGAGACCATGGATGAGTTCTCGCACTGCCCCAAATGCGGCAAGGTCTACTGGAAAGGCACCCACTTCGACAGGCTCCGAGAGCAATTAGGCTCCTTCTGACGACGAAATCCCCTATCCTGTAGCGCAAACCGACACCTGCCCCCTCCTATTCGCTCTCGATTTAATTGGCAACAAAATTGCTGTATAGCTACTCCGAAAGGAGGTGAGAATATATGGCATCATTGAACAGAACGATACTTGTCGGCAGACTCGCCCAGGACCCGGAGGTCAGGTACACGACCAACGAGATACCCGTGGCAAGGTTCGCCATCGCGGTGGAGAGACCCGCAAAGGACGGGCAGAAGGAAGTTGATTTCGTCAACATCGTTGCCTGGAGAGGGCTTGCCAAGGTCTGCGGGGAATACCTGAAAAAGGGAAAGCCGATCGCGATCGAAGGAAAGCTCAGGATCAGGAAGTACGAGAAGGACGGGCAAAAACGCTCGATCACCGAGATAGTGGCCGACAATATGCAGATGCTCGACAGCCGCTTCTACAAGACCTCGGAAAAGAAAGAAAACGCAGGATCGGAGGAAGACGCGCTTGAGATCGAAGAAGCATCAAGCAAAAGCAAAAAGTAGGGTTAGGGGCCCTGATAACGCCTCGTCGGGGCCCTAACTCACCGAGGACCTGAACATCCCCACCAGGTTGTAAAAGACGAAAAGCCCCATCAGGATCAGGAGTATGCCGCAAAGGGACACGAACGCTTTTCTCACCCGATTATCGACCCTTTTGCCTATCATCGGCGCAAGAGTGCCTATGACAAGTATAGGAGAGAGGACGGTGCCGATCCCGAATGCGAAGCTGTAAATAACGCCGTCAAGGAAGCTCCTTGAAAGAAGCGCGATCTCAAGCAGCATGCCTATCATAGGCAGGCACGGCGACAATCCCACCAGTATGCCGAGCGCCACCATGTTCCCGCTTTCCACATGGCAGAATTTGATCCCCGTATCCTTTCCGAACAGGATCAGCGCGCCGATCAGAATAAGCATGAAGGCCAACGCGCCCTGTATGTTGTACTGGAACTTCGATAAATAATAAAAATCCATCAGGTACGCGCCGACATATCCCGCGATCCCGCCGAGGACCAGGTAGACAGAAAGCCTTGAAAGCGAGAAAGTGAGCGTCGCCTCAAAGCCTTCTTTCCAGTGTTTCTTCGTTATGGTGTACGGGAGCAGTATAGGAACACATGTCATCAGACAGGGGCCGTATCCCAGAAAGAAGCCCTGAACAAGCAGATAAAATATTTTGCCCCCGTCCATACAGAAGGTATAATACAACCTGATGCGTAAAATGACAATAGCGCTGGTCCTTGGGGGAACGGCCTCGATCATTTACCAGACCCTTCTCCTGAGGGAGCTTGCGGCAATGCTTGGCGGGAACGAGCTCATTTACGGATTGAGCCTGATGATATGGCTCGTTTTCGGAGGGTGTGGCAGCTTCGCCGCTGTCTTGATCATCCCGAAGGCTGGCAGCATTTTCAAGGCAACGGCGCTCATACAGATCGCAATATCGATATTGGCGCCAGCGGAAATATTCTTCGTAAGAGCGTCAAAGCTTGTTTTTTGCGTCCCCTCCGGTTCGTTCCCCGACCTTGCGACAACCCTCCTTATCGCCGTCGCAGCCATGGCACCCATCAGCTTCCTCTTCGGCGCCTTTTTCGTCGCGGGTAGCAG
>CAZSXD010000125.1:0-3382 GCA_964611075.1 uncultured bacterium | reverse complement strand
GGTGAAAGCGGACATTACCGTGACATTTGAGCATCCGAAGGTCGGGCTTTTCAAGTATCCCGCAAGCGGCCTGGCGGGAAAGATCATAACGACGGGTATAGGCATACCAAAACCGAACCCGGTGGATGCCGGGTACTCCGCTGCCGGAAAGCCAGCGAGCACGGGCACGGTCGGGGGCGTGAACGTCATCGACTCCAGGTTCGTTTCATCCGTGATGCCCAGGATGAAAGTCGACTCTCATAAGGGCGATAGGGGAAAGGTGCTCGTCATCGCGGGATCATCGGGGATGATGGGTGCCGGGGTGATGACGGCCACGTCAGCTCTGAGGGCGGGCTCCGGCCTTGTGACCCTGTGTGTTCCCCGCGAGATAAAGAACGCCGTCAATACGATGTCGCTCGAGGTCATCGTTGATTCCATCGCATCCCTTGACAGGCTTCTTGAAGAGGCCAATGCCGTTGCGATAGGCCCGGGCCTTAAAAAAGGCGGTCAAAGCGCCGGGCTGGTCAAAAAAGTCCTTTTAAGCAAAAGGTCAAATGCCCCGGTGGTGCTTGATGCTGAAGCGCTCAATTCGATAAAAGATCCTTCGATCTTCAAGTCTTCGCATAAGAACATCGTTATCACTCCGCATCCGGGAGAATTTGCAAGGCTTGCCGGAAAGACCGTGGAAGAGGTCCAGAAGAACAGGATGAAGCTGGCGGCAAAATTCGCTGCCGATAACGGGGTGACTGTCGTGCTTAAAGGCGCATATACCGTCATAGCGGGTCCGGGAGGTAAGCTTTTCATAAGTCCCGTGGGCAATCCCGGAATGGCGACCGCAGGAGCAGGCGACGTCCTGACAGGGATAATAGCAAGCCTTATCGGGCAGGGTATCGGTGCTTACGAGGCGGCGGTCGCGGGAGCTTACATACATGGAATGGCGGCTAACCTTACGGGAGCCGTAAAAGGCGAACACGGCATGATCGCAGGCGACATAATAGAGTCGATACCTTTCGCCATCGACTCCATAATCTGAAAAAGGCGGTGGGAACATGATCGACAATTTCGGAAATAGGCTCATAAACTTCCTGGAGGAGACGGGGGACATAACTATCCTTTTCTTTCAGACCCTGTTCTTTTCGCTGAGGGGGAATTTCAGCGGCCGGGACCTCCTCGCACAGATGGTCCGGGTGGGCGTGGATTCCCTGCCTGTGGCCGTCGTCACGGCGGCTTTCGTGGGGATGGTCTTTGCCGTCCAGATAGCGTCCGAATTCGTTAAGTTCGGGGCGGGAAGCGTCGTGGGAGGTGTCATGGGAATAGCCGTCGCAAGGGAGCTCGCGCCCGCTCTCACGGCAGTGGTCATAGCTGGCCGGGTGGGGAGCGCTTTCGCCGCCGAGATCGGCACGATGGCGGTCACTGAACAGATAGACGCAATATACGCAATGGGGAGCGACCCTGTCAAGCATCTTGTGGTCCCCAGGTTCATTGCCAGCACGTTCATGCTTCCTATACTCACGATCTTCGCCGACCTGGTGGGATTCTTCGGAGGATATGTCGTGGCAGTGTTCGTGGTCGGCATCAATTCATACGGCTACATGGATTCCGCATCCTCTTTCCTCAAGATGAACGACATAATGGGCGGGGTCGTGAAGGCGGTCTTTTTCGGAATGCTCATTTCCATCATAGGATGTTTCAGGGGCATCAAGACAAAGGGAGGCGCGAAAGGCGTGGGGGAGGCGACCACCGATTCGGTGGTGCTTTCGCTCATGGCCATATTCATCGTGAATTATTTTCTCTCATTGGTCCTGTTCAAGAGGTGACCGTGTTCGATATATTCAATTTCTTCAGGCGAAGCGTCAAGGAAATGGTCAGCAAGGTTTCCGGGGGCGAGGAGGCCGTCAATGTGATCGAGCTGAGGGATTTGTACAAGAGCTTCAACGGCAAGAAGGTGATCGACGGGATCAACGTGAAGGTGAAGAAGGGCGAGATACTGGCCATCATCGGTCCTTCCGGCTGCGGCAAAAGCACGGTGCTCCGCCTGATAATCGGCCTTTTTCCCCCGACTTCCGGGGATATATTCGTCAACGGCAAGAACATAGTCAATGCCGACAAGGAAGAGATGATAAATATAAGGAAGAACATAGGGATGGTATTCCAGTCTTCCGCCCTTTTTGATTCTCTCACCGTTGGAGAGAACGTGGCTTTCGGACTGAGGGAGCATTCCAGTTTCACCGAAAGCAGGATAAGAGAGATAGTTGCCGAAAAACTGGGGATGGTCGGGCTTGGAACCTCCCAGAACCTCATGCCCTCGGAGCTTTCGGGCGGCATGCAGAAACGGGTCAGCCTCGCGAGGGCGCTGGCGACCGATCCGGCCATAATACTGTATGACGAGCCGACCACAGGCCTTGATCCGGTGACTTCCACCGCCATCGAGGACCTGATACTCGATCTTCATGGAAAACTGAAAACATCAGCTATTGTGGTCACGCACCAGCTTTCAACGGTTTACAGGATTGCGGACAGGATAATTATGCTTCATAATGGGAAGGTGACCGAGGCGGGAACGCCTGATGAGACGAAAAGATCGACCGATCCTACAATCAAGAATTTCATTACAGGGACAGTGACTTAAAGGGGGGCGCAAATGAAACTATCCATGCAGGCAAAGGTTGGGCTTATCGCAATAGGAGCGGTCCTGATCCTGGGCTCGATGGTAGTGTGGAAAGGCGACATTTTCCTTAAAGCCCGGGGATATGAGATCACCGGTTCTTTCAACAATGCGGGCGGCCTGATGCCGGGAGCAGAAGTGAGATACCGGGGGTACAAGATCGGGAAAGTGATACGCATTGATCCTAATCCTGCCGACGTCAAAGTGTATCTCCTGATAGAAAAGACGATCAGGGTCCCCGTTGATTCATCTTTGAGGGTGGCTTTTGACGGCCTGATCGGCCAGAAATACGTGGAGATCATGCCCGGGACCTCTCCCGATTCGATCAAAAGCGGAAGCGTGATCCCGGGTTTCAGCACGCTGGGGATAGTAGATTTCATCGACGTGGGGACGCAGAACCTGGAGGAGAGCAAGAGGATACTCCAGTCCATCAGGAAGATAACGGACGATCCCGTCATACAGACGTCCGCCAAGAAAATACTCATTAACGTAGAGAGATCCACGAACGAGATAAACAAGATAGCTTCGAACTTGAGCCGCTCGCTCCAGAAGGGTGGATTTGAGGAGACAATTAAAAGCCTGAGCATGGCTTCACAGGCGATCGACTCCCTGAGCAAAAAAATGGACGGTATCGTCACAGCCCTTGACACCCTGGTCAGCGATCCGCAGTTCACCAATGATCTAAAAGCCACCGCCAAGAACGCGGGCGACCTCGATTTTATCTGGCAGCGCAGCCGC
>CAZSXD010000124.1:0-3496 GCA_964611075.1 uncultured bacterium | reverse complement strand
TCAAATACTCGAACCCGACATTAAGGCCGAAAAAGGCAATGTCATTTATCTTCATGCCGTACAGATGCTGATAGGTGCCGATCCCTTCAAAAGTGAAATTGTCGAAATCGTAATCCACCTTGAGCCCGCTGTGCTCGTTCTGCAGGAACGACGGCTGATAATACCGCGTATTGAGATCGTTGATCAGAAGTCCGTAGCCGAAACCCAGGCTTTCGAAAGGCGCATAGCGGACGCCGAGAGGCCCGTCCTCGTAATCGACGGAACTGAAAACGAACGATTCAAGTCCGTAATCCCTGTCGGACAGATTGGCGTTCATTACGGCCGTGTATGAAAGATCTTCGGAGGAATGCCCGAATTCGTAAGAAAGCGTCGTGTAAAAGGTCTTTGAGACCGAAAAACCGCCGGGCGCAACCCATGACGCGAACGCCTGGCAGCAGGACATAGCGACAAAAATTAGTATCGAAAAAGCTAACCTCATATTTTGATCTCGACGACCGCTCGATCCCTCTCCTTTTTCAACCATTCCTTAAGATGCTCGCTCCGTTTTTCCCTGAGGACCTGCGATTTTAACATATAATTTTCCTGTTCGCGGCCGGCGATCTCTATGGACGCACCGAGGGACCTGACGATATAATATTTGCCCATGCTTTTGATGAGCCGTGTTTCGCCCGTTTTCAACTTGAAGCATCCCTCTATGAAAGGCCTCATGTATCTCCCGCCTATAGTGTACAAATCGCGTGAAAAGGGCCCGCTCTCGGCAACTCCCTCCATGGTCTGCCAAACGGACGCCGTAAGCTCCCTGGCCCTCTTGAGGGACGCTTTGTCAGCTTCCGCAAGCGCATATGCGGCGGCGGCTTCGCGTGAAACCTCCGAATATTCCGGTACATATATCACCTCGTCCTTTACGGGGAAAATGACGGAAAAACCGTTCTTCTCGGTCAGGACCTTTCCTTCGTCCCTCGATTGCTCCTCTGTCGCCGGAACGCTGACGTAATATATGGCGGCCGCCGTCTGCATGCCGGCCGCTTCGGGGGAAATTCCTTTCTTTACCAGTGCTACCGCCCGCTCCGCCGCCTCGCGCGCCGCCTGTAACGCATGCTCGGCCTGGATATCCGCCTCTATCCTGTCGGCCACGTCGCTGAGAGGCAGCTGTTCGGGCTCCTTCGCCGCGGTCACCTGAAGCACAAGAAACCCTTCCTCGTAATCCATCACATCGCTTATGCCTTCCACCGGCAGTTTCAACGCGGCATCAGTGAAATAAGTGTTGACGCCCACCGACGGCAGAGGATCGGAAGCCTTGAAATAATCCGTTTCGAACATGTTCTTTTTCTTCATGAGGACCGCTTTGTCAAATCCGTATTTCAAGGCATCTACCCTGAACCGTTTCGCGTCGGTAAGGGCGTAAGGAGCCGCCGACTCGGACAGGAAACTTTTTTCGATATCCCCCTTGACCTCGTCAAAGTCAAGCATGCGTGCCGGCTTTTTTTCGCTGACGCTGATCACATAATACTCCTCGCCCCCGTCTATCAGGCCGCTTGTTTCGCCGTCCCTCATGCCAAAAGCTATGCTATTAAGAGGTTCCTTCAAAGTACCTTTCACTATGACGCCCATGTCGCCGCCGTTAAGGGCGTATATCTCATCGTCAGAATAGTTCCTGGCAAGATCGGCGAATGGCGCACCCGCTCTTATCCCCGCTTCCAGGGACGCCAGCCTGCCGGGATCGGCAGGTTTCCTCACGATGATGATCCTGATCCTCGCTTCAGGGGGCTTGATGAACTTATCCTTGTTATCCTCATAGAACCTGACGGGATTGAAGCCGAGCTCCCTCACCTTGTCCAGGTAATCGCTTATCCTGAACGCGACATACCTTGCCTTAACCTGTCTTTCGGTGCGGAAATTCGCCATGTTCCTGTTATAACGGTCGTATATCGTTCCCTCCGGGATGACCGACCAGTCGGTGTAATCTTCCGGATTGAACTTGAGCACGGCGTACAGCCTCAAGGCTGCCCTCCTGAAAAGTCCGGGATTATCCGCATAGAAACGCTTGACGTCCTCCTCCTTCACGAACATCGTGTTGGCCGCCGCGGCAGGGTCTATCTCAAGATATTTCACCCGCATTGTTTCGGCCCGCCTCAGGTACTCGTCCGTGACATCCCTGCCATCCTCAGATATCTCATCCATCACGGCCTTTTTCACCTTGGAGGGGACGATATCCCTAATCTTGCAGGAAAGGATCACGGCCTCAGCCCTGTCCCTCACCGCCTTTACCGCCGGCGAGACCCCCGTGGTGAACTCCTGGTACTTCGAGCTGCTGAACTTGCCGTTCGTCTGGAAGATCGGGTCGTCCATCATAAGTTCTTCCACTTCCTCCTCGCCGGCGAACACCTTGGCGCTGATACCTCTTCTTCCGCCCTCCTGCAGGCATATCTGTCTTTCGATCATGTCCTCAACGAAATCTTTCTTGAGCCGCTCCCTCACATCGGGATCCGACGCCCTGCGGTCCTTCAAATAAGCGGAGAATGAGCGGTCGAATTCATCCCTGTAGATGGCGTCGCCGTTGACCCTTAGAGCGATCTGCGGCTCGCAGTAAGCAAGCGTAGAAATGAAGAAGATCAGAAGGGATAAGATCCTCAAGGTCAGTGCCTGAAATGCCTGCGCCCCGTGAAGACAAGCGCCACATTGTGCTCGTTAGCGGCAGCGATGACCTCCGCGTCCCTGATGGAGCCGCCTGTCTCAATGATGGCCGTTATGCCGGCTTTGGCCGCGATGTCCACGCTGTCCCTGAACGGGAAGAACGCGTCGGACGCCATGACCGCCCCTTTGGAAAGGCTCCCGGCCTTTTTCAGGGCTATATCGCAGGAGTCGATCCTGCTCATCTGCCCGGCGCCCACGCCAAGCGTCTGCTTGCCCTTTGCAACGACGATGGCATTGGATTTGACGTACTTGACCACGCCCCATGCAAAGAACATATCCTCGAGCTCCGCGACGGTCGGCTGTTTCTTTGAAACGACCTTGATGTCCGACACCGTCAGTTCGGCGGAGTCGGGGTCCTGCACAAGGAATCCGCCGTGGACCCTCTTGTAGTCAAGGCCCCGGTTGTATTCCATGACGTTATATTTGCCCATTTCAAGGATCCTCAGGTTCTGCCGCTTCTGGAGAACTTTAAGCGCGGCCTTGTCGAATTCCGGCGCCACGATGGCCTCCACAAAAAGGTCCCCGAGGGAAGCGGCCATTTCCTTGTCCACCATGCGGTTAGCCGCGATGATGCTCCCGTAAGCCGAAACGGGGTCCGAAGTATAGGCTTTTTTGAACGCGTGAACGATCCTGTCCGCCTGTCCCACTCCGCAGGGGTTTGTGTGCTTTATTATCGCCACCGTCGGCGCGGCAAAATAATTGACCAGGCTCCATGCGGCGTCAACATCGTATATGTTGTTGTACGACAATTCCTTGCCTTGCAGCACCTTAAGGTCCACTATGCCCCTGACCCCCGGCTCCC
>CAZSXD010000123.1:0-3579 GCA_964611075.1 uncultured bacterium | reverse complement strand
TAAATCACTATTGACAGCTAAATCTTTAAGAGCTATGACCGCGGCTTCTATGTTGCCATTAGATACGGATACGGCTATTAGCGAGAACAGACCATCTATGATCTTTTCCCTTATCGGCGCTGACACGTGCTGATCAATACCTATCGCGGATAGTGAAGCGCATATGGCTTTTGAAGCAGAAGCATTCATGTCCGGTTTCAGCAGCATAAGCAGTTTATCTGCCATCCACTCTTTTAATTCTTTGACATTTTGATTCGTGCTCGCAGCACCCCTAAGACCTTCGGATATTTTTGAAATGGCTTTTGGATCTTTACTGATAAATAAATAATCACATAATGCATTAATTGCGTTTTTCTTAACAGATAGGTCGACGTCTTCCATGATGGCAATAGAAGCCAAAGGAGATAGGACCTTATTCCCTTTTTCGAAGTTGTCGGGGTCATAAAGAGCCGCCATCCCGGCTACGATATCCTCTTTTGTTCTCTGCTCCAAGTCGGGATCCCTTACTAATCTTTGAAGATCCCATGAAATATCCTTTTCGGAAACAAAATCTGACCGAAGCTGTTTTTTAAAAAGCGAAAGGTAATAATTGGCCAATTCATTTTTAGCGTCGGCAGGCTGTTCGTGATCCAAATCTGCAAGCTCGATTACTTTTATTGTTGTCCTGGGATAGCGTTCAATGGAACCGAAATAGTATTCCCATTCTTTCTTGCTTGTCTTTCCGTCGGGAGCTTCCGGCTTTCCGTCGCCATTCTCGTCGACTTTTCCGTCCAATTCCTTTGAATAGGAGTTCTTCTTAAGTAAATACTTTATTAATCCCGGATATATTTGAGGGGTTGACTGAATCTGATCGGCCATTTTTACCGCCTTTTCCTACAAAATATCGACACTTAGATTATCGTTAATAGTTGTAGAAAATTTCAGTGTTCGCGGTAAAAAATGAAATCGTTACATTGTCAGCTTGTACTCCGCAAGGCCGCCTTTCGGCCCCCCGAAAAGCCCGTTCTCAAGCCCCAGCATCTTGACGGCTCCCTCCCCCATGCCGAAGAAGAAGTTCTGCTCCCTGTAATAGACAAGCCTGGGCTCGCCTTTGATCTTCGCAAGCTCCGCTGCCAGGTCAACGGCGTCGGTGAAGTTGCCAAGTTCATCCACAAGCTTGGCTTCTTTCGCCTGGTTGCCCGTGTACACCCTGCCCTCCGCGAGCTTCGCGACTTCCGCTGTCGCCATGCCGCGGCCGTCCGCGACGGCATTTATGAACTCCTGATAGGTATCGTTCATGTAGACCATTATCGAATCGACCTCTTCCGTCGTCAGCCTGCGCAGTCCCGAGAACATGTCCGCGTGCTTGCCCTCCTTGACGGTGTCCACCTTCATGTCCAGCTTTTTCAGGAGGCCGGAGAAGACAAGAAGGTCGGCCTCCACCACACCAATGCTTCCCGTGATCGTGCCGGGATCGGCGACTATCTTGTCGGCCGCCGCCGAAACATAATATCCGCCCGACGCCGCCACATCCCCCATCGAGGCCACGATCACCTTGCCCTTTGATTTCGCCCTCCTGAGGTCGGAATATATCTGGCCGGAAGCAACGGCGCTCCCGCCCCCGCTGTTCACGCGGACTATTATCGCCTTTACCTGCCAGTCGTCTGTCGCCATCTTTATCTGCTCCGAAACCGTGTCCGCCCCCGTGGCCCGCCCGCCGAAAAGAACGTTCTGGCCGGACTTCCCGGTCACGATGTCGCCGTCAATGTCCACGACGGCGATCTTGTTGGGGAACGCAAAAAGGTAATCCTCATCTATCTCTTTTATCAGGTCCTGCCTCGCGACCACCCTGATGTCGTCCTTTGAGTCATAAAGCTCCTTTGCGGCTTTCTTGGCGTCCTCGAAATATCCCACCCTGTCGATGAGCCCTATTTCCTTCGCCCTGGAGGACGAGAAAACGCGGCCGTCCGCGATCTCCTTCAGGCTCTCCATTGATATCAGGCCGGTCCTGGCCTTCCCCACGTCACTGACCATCTGCCTGTAAAGGTCGGCAAGCAGCACTTCCGCCATCCGTCTCTGTTCCCTGGTGAAGCCCTCGCTCATGCCGGAAAAAGACGTCTTGTACTTCCCGCTATACAACACCTGCGCCTCTATGCCGATCTTTTGAAGCAGTCCCTTTATCCTTATCACGCTGATCGTCTTGCCCAGTCCCCCAACGGTTGCGGAAGGGGGCGCAACGATCTCGTCCGCGGCGGATGCAAGGTAATACTCGTCGCCGAGCGTGCCTTCCTCAAGGTACGCCACCACCTTCTTCCCCTTTTTCTTCGATTTCAGCAGCTCCTCGCGTATCTCCTGGACAAGGCCGTACGAGCCGAGGCCGCCGTCAAAGCCGCGGACCTTGAGCATTATGCCGTCAATGTACGGGTCTTTGTTCGCCTCTTTTATGTTCTCAAGTATCGAATCGGCCCCCACCCTGCCGCCGCCGAAAATGCTGAAATCGCCGACACCTCCTGTGAGGTTTCCGCCCACTTCCACAAGCGCGAATTCCTTGGGCCGCAGGATCGAGCGGGGCCTGCTCGGCTTTTCCGCAAAGCTAAGCTCGCCTCCGATCATGTGCACGGTTCCGCCGGAAGCGTCGCTGTCAAGGAGCGCCGCATAATGCACAGCGAGAAAGCGCAGGTCGAGCGTTGCGCCGAATGTTGTCTTTCCCCTGTCCACCCCGGCCCTCAGCTTAAGGCCCTCCGCGACCGTTATTTCCGTTCCGTAATGGGTGAAATCACCCGGGCCCTCGCGCCCTATCTCCGTGTCAGCCGCGATGAGCAGCCATTCCTGATACGGCCTCCAGGCCATTCCCACCCTGGTGCTGCCGAGTATCTCGAGCGACTTCTCCGCCACAGCGTCCTGACCGAGCAATCCGAGGCTGAATTGCGGCGAGACGTTAAGGATGAGCCCGGCGTCAAGGCTGTATCCCCTGTTGACCGCGGTGCTGCCGGGTATTTCACTGTAAATGTTCTTATATGTGAGGCCGTATGAAAGCCCCATGCCGCCCTGCCGCGCCAGCGAGAACGCGTCCGCGTAGATCAGCGAATCATCTATCTTCTTCGTCCAGCCGAAATAGGAGAAAGGCCCGAGGCCGTAGGCGTAATAATGGTTCTCATCCACGAGCGCCTTGTTGGTGTCGATCGTGCCGAAGGAAATTCCGGAGATCCCGCTTTTCGCAAGTCCCGCAGGATTGTAGAAGACCGCCGAAATGTCGTCCGCCACGGCCGTTCCCGCACCACCCATGCCGATCTGCCGCACTCCCGTATCGCTCTTAATGAAATACTCCTGCAGGGTTTCGCCGAAGCACACGGATGTCATGCAGGCAATAACCGTCAATATCATGAGGAGTTTTTTCATAAATTAACCGAGACTTTAGTCTCGGGTTTTTTTATTGTATACTGCCTGGCATGGCAAATCAAGAACCCGCCCCAAAGAATAAATCATCGGGGCAAGTCCGCGTCCGCTTTGCCCCTTCGCCAACCGGATATCTACATATCGGCGGTGCGAGGACCGCTCTGTACAACTGGCTTTTCGCGCAAGCGAATAAAGGCACTTTCA